>NZ_QOBB01000082.1:0-28629 GCF_024704855.1 Burkholderia sp. HAN2018
GTCGTTCGAGACCAGGACGTTGATAGGTCAGGTGTGTAAGCGCAGTAATGCGTTCAGCTAACTGATACTAATTGCCCGTAAGGCTTGATCCTATAACAAGTCTGCCTTGTAGATCGGCGCCGTGCGACAGCACCGGCCGCAGGATCCAGAGCGACAAGTTGGATTCTCGTGTGTGATACACACAACCTAAATTACTGCTTCTTCCAAGATTGGTTCTGTTGGCCAAGCCAGCAGAACAACCCTCTTTGCCTGATGACCATAGCGAGTCGGTCCCACCCCTTCCCATCCCGAACAGGACCGTGAAACGACTCTACGCCGATGATAGTGCGGATTCCCGTGTGAAAGTAGGTAATCGTCAGGCTCCCTAAGCCAGAAACCCCCGCCCGAAAGGCGGGGGTTTTTGCATTTCGGCGACGGAAATGCACGGCACAGGCCAAGCAATACTGCGACCGGAGCCGAGACGGCCGACGGTCGTGGATCAGGATCTGCCATCCCCGAGCAATCCGCCGCCAAGCATCGTTGATATCCTCGGTACGTTCTCTGCGGACCACGCCGATCCACCTTCAGTCAGCGTCCGGTCGATGTCGATACATCCCGTGGCGATGTTTTGATGATCGATGATGCGCGACGTTCGTCGAAGATGGTCGATAAATGTCGCCTTCTGGCAAAATTCCCTGCTTCATCTGCCGGTCTTTCGACGAACCCTGTCGGCCTGATCGGCGTGCATCCTTCTACGAACGCACCACGAAATCGTCATAAAAATCTATGCGCATAAAGTCCGTTCGCACGGCATGCGCTGCAGAGCGGGGAGCAGGCCCTTCGGGGTAATATCGCCATTCGTCCCGATTCCCAGTGCTTTCAGGCGTCCGCTGGCGGTCGGTATCCTCCGTATTCCGTCTCTCGCACAGTTCATGACTGACAGCCCTGCCCAAGGTAGTCGGACGACCGACTTCTTGCCGTATCTCGTCGCCGCAACGTTCTTCATGGAGTACCTCGACACGACCGTGATCGCGACCGCATTGCCGCAAATGGCGCGTTCGTTCGGTGTCGGTCCGAACGCGCTGAGCCTCGGGATGACCGCCTATATGCTCGCGTTGGCGGTGTTCATCCCGATCAGCGGCTGGATCGCGGACCGCTATGGATCGCGTACGGTATTCGCGAGTGCGATCGTCGTCTTTACCGGTGCGTCGGTGCTGTGCGGGCTGTCCGAAGGTGTCGTGACGTTCACGGCTGCACGGCTGCTGCAGGGCGTCGGCGGGGCGATGATGGTGCCGGTCGGACGGATGATCGTCGTGCGCAGCACCGAGAAGGCGAAGCTGATGCGAGCGATCGCGACGATCACGTGGCCGGGTATCGTCGCGCCGGTCGTCGGGCCGCCGATCGGCGGCTTCATCACGACCTATGCGTCGTGGCGCTGGATCTTCCTGCTGAACGTCCCGTTCGGTATTGCCGCGCTCGTCTGTACGTGGCTAATCGTCCGGAACACGCGGGCTGATGAGCAACGGCCGCTCGACTGGGCTGGATTCGTGCTGGCCGGTGGTGCATTGACCTGTCTGTTGATCGGTACCGAAGCGGCCGGCCAGCAGGACGTCGACTTCACGCGCGCGGGCGTCCTGGTGGGGGCGAGCGTGCTGTTCGGCGTGGCCGCGTGGTGGCATGCGCGACGCTGCGCGCATCCGCTGCTCGACTTCACCACGCTGAAGGTGCCGACCTTCTCGGTGACGGTGATCTCCGGCTCGATCACGCGGATGGCGATCAACGCCGTGCCATACCTGCTGCCGCTGTTGTTCCAGATCGGCTTCGGGTTGTCGCCGTTCCAGTCCGGCCTGTTGCTGCTCGCGAGTGCGCTCGGTAATCTGGGGATGAAGGCGGGAACGTCGTGGATTCTCGACCGATATGGTTTCCGGCGCGTTGCGCTCGTCGACGTGACAATTGTCGGCATCTTCACGATTGCGTGCGGCTGGCTGACCGCGTCGACGCCGCTGGCAATCACGCTGCTCGTCGTATTCGTCTATGGACTCACGCGGTCGATGCAGTTCACGACGCTCGCGACACTCGCCTATGCGGATATCCCGGCTCATCAGACGAGTGCAGCCAGCACGCTGTGGAGTGCCGCACAGCAGATGACGATCGGGATGGGGATCGCGTTCGGTGCATTGTCGCTGCGGCTCGCGGCGTTGGTGCGCGGCGATGCCGCCGGCATGCATTACGTGCTCGACGATTTCCGCTGGGCATTCGTCGCGGCCGGCGTGCTCGCGCTGCTGACGTTGCCGGGTTATGCGCGGCTGGCCTCCGATGCAGGCGACCGGCTGCGGGCGAGTGTGGCGCGAGGGTAGGTCGAACGACGCATCCAATTTGCACCGTGACAGGTGAGCGCGACTGCTTTTCGTCGCTCACCCGAAACGTCGATCCGTTGTGGTTGCGATGGCCTGACGGTCAGCGCAGTCGGCCCTTTGCTGCTGCGGGCGTGCGGGCAGTAGCGTAGCGCGGTGCTCCCAGCGCGAACCGGAAATCATCCCCGTGACGAACGTCGGGACGACACCACGCTCGTCCTCGCTGCCGTCACTGCGCGTCATGAAAGATGATGCCGACCGTGTGGCGGTGGCCACTGCGAATCCGGCTCACGCCGTGGCGCAGGTTGACGCGATAGACGCCGCGCGTCCCCTGCACGGGTCTGCCATGCACGACGAAGATCACCGCGTCGCCTTGCATCAGCGGCACCACTTCCGCCCGTGATTGCATGCGTGGCCGCTGTTCCGTCAACACGAATTCCCCGCCCGTGAAATCGCGGCCCGGCGCCGACAGCAGGATCGCGACCTGCAGCGGAAACACGTGCTCGCCATAAAGATCCTGATGGAGACAGTTGTAGTCGTCGGGACCGTATTGCAGGATCAGCGGCGTCGGTCGCGTCTGCCCTGCCGCCCGGCAGCGATCGAGGAATGTCGTGTGGTCGTTCGGATAGCGGACGTCGATTCCGAGTGCCTGGTTCCAGCGATTCGCGATGGGTGCGAGATGCGGGTAGATCGTCGTGCGAAGCTCGGCAATGACCGCGGGCAGCGGGTACGCGAAATACTTGTATTCGCCGCGGCCGAATCCGTGCCGCGCCATCACGACGCGTGAACGATAAAGCGCATCTCGCGGATAGAGCGACGCGAGCGCATCGCATTCGTTCGTCGAAATCAGGCCTGGCACACGCGCGCATCCATAGCGATCGAGCTCGGCGCCGACAGTCGGCCAGTCGATGGCGTCGACGCGTTGTGCGATGTCCGTCGATTCGACGGCAGATTGCAGATCGGCGATGTTCACGGGCGTCCCTTGGTTCGTCAGCGATGTGGCGCCGAGTCGAGCGGAATGCCCGGAAGCATTGCGTGCACGGTTGGAGCCACGAAGAAAGTCGATGAACCCAGTCTAGCGACGTTCGTTTGCCGATGCGCTCCAGATCTTGCGCTTCAATCCGGAAGCAAGAGGGAATGGCACGGGACGCGCACGGACACATCGAAGGCGGCGACGTATCAGTGCTAAGAAGCGAAGAAGCGAGCGGCGAATCTTCCACGACAGGCGGCCGGCTCACACCGGCCACCCGTCGCAACGTGAATCAAGCCATCGACCGGAACAACCAGTAGAGCCCGCCGGCAAGCACGATCGACGCCGGCAGCGTCAGCACCCACGCGAGCACGAGGCTGCGCACCGTGCTCCACTGCAGCCCGGAGCCGTTCGCCGCCATCGTCCCCGCGACACCCGACGACAGCACGTGTGTCGTCGACACGGGCAATCCGTACACGTCGGCGGCGCCGATCGTCAGCATCGCGACGAGTTCGGCCGATGCGCCTTGTCCGTACGTCAGATGCTGCTTGCCGATTTTCTCGCCGACGGTCACGACGATCCGCTTCCAGCCGACCATCGTGCCGAGGCCCAGCGCGATCGCGACGGCAACCTTCACCCACGTCGGAATGAATTTGGTCGCGTGGTCGAGCTGCTTGTGATAGTTGTCGATCGCCAGCTTGTCGTCGGCCGCGAACGCGGGCTGACCCGACTTCTCGATCAGGCGGATTGCTTCGGATACCAGATACATCGTGTTGCGCACGTTGTCGACGTCGCGCTGCGGCACGGCTGCCATCGAGCCCGACGTGCCGACCGCGGTCGCGAGCGACGTTGACAGTTGCTGCACGGCCGGCAGCACGGCGGGCGTCAGTTCGCGATGCTGCACGTAGCGCTCGACGTCGGCACGCGGGTTCGCGGACGGCGCGACGCCGTTCGTGTACTTCCCGAACGTCGCGGCCGCCTGGTTCGCGACCGCCACGAAGGTCTGCGTCTCGGCCGGCGTGACGGCCTTGTTCAGCGCATAGGCGGTCGGCACCGTGCCGATCAGGATCAGCATGATGAGCCCCATCCCTTTCTGCCCGTCGTTCGACCCGTGCGCAAACGACACGCCCGTGCAGGTCAGGATCAGCAGGCAGCGAATCCAGAACGGCGGCGGCTGGTCTTTCGGCGGCTCCTTGTACAACTCCGGAACCCGCACGAGCGTCTTCAGCACGAGCAGCAGCAGCGCTGCGCACAGAAAGCCGACGATCGGCGAGAACAGCAGCGACTTGCCGACACCGAGCGCCTGGCCCCAGTCGACGCCGCTCGTGCCGGACGGCCCGTGCATCAGCTGGTTCATCAGCCCCACACCGATGATCGAACCGATCAGCGTATGCGAACTCGACGACGGCAACCCGAAATACCAGGTCGCGAGGTTCCACATGATGGCGGCGATCAGCAGCGCGAACACCATCGCGAAGCCCGCGCCGCTGCCGACCTGCAGGATCAGCTCGACCGGCAGCAACTGCAGGATGCCGAACGCAACGGCACCGCTCGAGACCATCACGCCGAGGAAGTTCCACATGCCGGACCAGATCACCGCGACGTTCGGCGTCAGCGAGTGCGTATAGATCACGGTGGCGACCGCGTTCGCGGTGTCGTGGAAGCCGTTGACGAATTCGAAGCCGAGCGCGATCAGCAGCGCGGCGCCGAGCAGCAGGTACGGGAACAGCTTGCCTTCGCGGATCGGCGACAGATCGTCGATCAGGTGCGTGGCGATATAGAGCGCGCCGAGCGCCAGCACCAGCAGGAAGACGGCATAGCCGACCTGTCTGGTGCGTTCGACGGAGCCCGGGTTGTTCGGTGCGGACGAAGCAGGTTGATTCATGACGCCATCTCGTGAGGGAACCGCGTCCGATCCTATCTGCGGCCAGCAGTCAGTTTGATGACAGTCGGGACCACGAACGGCGTGTCTTGCCGACGTGTAAGGCGATTGAAGGCGTGTGTGCGCAACGTGACGTGCCAGCCCGCATCGTCGTCCACATAGTGAGCGCAATGGCGTTCTACGCGTTGCCGTCCGCGCTCAACGTCCATCCGTTCCAAGCGTCGTGCAGGACAGCGGCGCGACGTCGATGCGGGCGGCTGCCTTCGAATCCATCCGCCGCACATGGGCGATGGCCGCGCGGACGATCGGCGCATGCGTGATTGCGACGATGTCGCGATCTTGCCGCAGCCCGTTCAACCACGTGCCGACGCGGTGCATGGCGGCTTCGAACGATTCACCGCCGTGCGACGACGCCGACGGGTCTGCGATCCACGCATCCAGTTCGTCCGGCAAGTCGCGTGCGAGGTCGCGCAGGCGCTGGCCTCGCCAGTTGCCGTAATCGATGTCGCGCAGTGCGTCGTCGATGTCGACATGAAGTCCGAGCGCATCGGCGGTCTGCCGCGCGCAGCATGCGGGGCTGCACAGCAGGAGCGCGCCGGCGGTACCTGCCCATCGGCCGCGTAGCGCAGCGGCTTCGGCGAGCCCGCGTGTATCGAGCGGATCGTCGTCGGGAAACGCGCCGGTGCGCATCGCCCGGGTCGATGCGTGTGCGATCAGGCGCAGCGAGGTAGGCATGTTCATGTCGGTTTTCGGATGATCCGGGACGGACGCACGTGTCCGCCTGGCACCGCTTCAATACGCGAACATTCGCGCGTACAATTCGCCCGATACGAAGCGCGGAAGCCGGTGCAAGCCCGGCGCGGTCGCGCCACTGTAACCGGTGATCGATGATCCCGGAAGCCAGACCTGCCTTCGTACCCATCCAACATTTGTCGGGGCGCGATTCCCCTGAGGTGCATCCATGAGCGAAGCAGTGCTGAAGCCGGCGGTCGTGCCGGCGCCCATCCCCGTCCGTGAACTGTTGCCGTGGGCCGTGTTCGTCGGCCTGATCCTGTTGCTCGCGCTTTATTTCGTCGGCGCGGAACAAGGTGCGACGTCGCTCGTGCCGGGCATGTACGTCCACGAATTCGTCCACGACGGCCGCCACCTGCTCGGCTTCCCCTGCCACTGACGCGGAGTTCACGATGGTCGGAAAGCTGCTCATGCGCGGGATGCTCGCAGGCATCGCCGCAGGCCTCCTCACGTTCGGTTTCGCGAAGGTCGTCGGCGAACCGCAAGTCGATCAGGCAATCTCCTTTGAAGAAAAAACCGACGCCGCCAAGGGCGACGCACCGGAGCCGGAGCTGGTCAGCCGCCACACGCAGGCCGGCCTCGGCTTGCTGACGGGCGTCGTGACCTATGGCGCGGCATTCGGCGGGCTGTTCTCGCTGATCTTCGCGTATGCCTACGGGCGAGGCAGCCGCCTCCCGGCCCGTCCGCTGGCCGCGTGGCTCGCGCTGGCGGCGTTCATCGCGCTCGTGATCGTGCCGAACCTCAAGTACCCGGCCAATCCGCCGTCGGTCGGCGACCCCGACACGATCGGCTATCGCACGGGCCTGTTCTTCCTGATGATCGCGATCTCCGTCGCGACGATGGTGTTCTCGGTCAGCGTGCGCCGCCATCTGCTGGCGAAGCTCGGCCAGTGGAACGCGTCGATCGTCGCCGGGCTTGTGTTCGTCGCGATCATCGCGGCCGTGCAGATCGGGTTGCCGTCTGTCAGCGAGTTGCCGGCCGATTTCCCGGCGGCCTTGCTGTGGAAGTTCCGCGTGGCGGCCATCGGCATGCAGGTGATCATGTGGACGACGATCGGCCTGCTGTTCGGCGCATGGGTCGAGCGCGGCGAGCGCATCGGCATGCGCGCCGCCTGACGCGCACGGCAACGGGGCACGCCTAGCGCAGCATGCGTGGCGCGCTCCCCGTCGATTCGCGCGCCAGCGCGACGAACGCGGCCAGATAGTCGATCGATGCGTCCGCTTCGCGGATGCCGAGGAAGATCTGCTTCGCGATCCCCTTCTTGCCGAGCTTGACCGGCACGACCGGCATCCGGTCGGCGTATTCGTCGGCAAGCCATCTCGGCAGCGCGGCCACGCCGCGCTCGCTCGCCACCATCTGCAGCATGATGTCGGTCGTCTCGATCGACTTGTGCCGCCTCGGCACGATGCCGGCCGGCGTCAGGAACTGGTTGTAGATGTCGAGCCGGTCGGTTTCGACCGGGTAGGTGATCAGGATCTCGTCGGTCAGCTGTTCGGGCGTCACGTAATCGGCGTTCGCGAACCGGTGCGAATCGGCGACCACCAGCACCTGCTCGTAGTCGAACACGGGGTCGAAGCGCAGGCCCGGCTTGTTCAGCGGATCGGGCGTCACGAGCACGTCGATGTCATGGCCGAACAGGGCGCCGATGCCGCCGAACTGGAAGCGCTGCTTCACGTCCACGTCGACGTCGGGCCAGCGCGACAGGTACGGCGACACGACCTTCAGCAGCCACTGGTAGCACGGGTGGCACTCCATCCCGATGCGCAGCGTGCCGCGCTCGCCCTTCGCGTACTGCTTCATCCGCTCCTCGGCGAGCTCGAACTGCGGCAGCAGCCGGTTCGCCAGCTTCAGCAGATACTGCCCGCCCTGGGTGAGCCGCAGGCCGCGGCCCTCCCGATCCCAGATCGGCGTGCCGAGCTGCTGCTCGATTTTCCGGACGGTGTGGCTGAGTGCCGATTGCGTGAGGTGCAGCGCGTGGGCGGCTGCGGTCAGTGAGCCCTGGCGCTCGACTTCACGGATCACGACGAGATGGAATCGTTCCAGCATGGATATCGCTCGTGCAACGGATACATGAACAGATTTAATGGATGAATGAAATAATGCCATTTTATTTCATGGGATGAAATCCCTATGATGGCTGCCGGATCTTCACTTCTTCTGGACGGCAGCTCATGGTCACGACACACAACCTCGGTTTCCCGCGCATCGGTGCGAAGCGCGAACTCAAGTTCGGTCTCGAACGCTACTGGAAGGGCGAATCGTCGCGCGACGAGCTGAAGGCGCTCGGCGCCGAGCTGCGCAAGCGTCACTGGAACGACCAGCGCGACCTGGACCTGGCCCCGATCGGCGACTTCGCGTTCTACGATCAGGTGCTCGACATGAGCTTCACGCTCGGCAACCTGCCGAAGCGCGTGCAGGGTTTCCACGGCGATGTGCTCGACAACTATTTCCGTGTCGCGCGCGGCCGTTCGGCGCAGTCGGCGGACGAGCATGCGGCGTGCTGCGGTGGGGTCTCCGCCGGTGAAATGACGAAGTGGTTCGATACGAACTACCACTACATCGTGCCGGAATTCCACGCGGACACGAACTTCTCGCTCGACCCGTCGCGCCTGCTCCAGCAACTGGCGGAAGCGCAGGCGCAGGGCGTGGCCGCGAAGCCGGTCATCCTCGGCCCCGTCACGTACCTGTGGCTCGGCAAGGCGAAGGACGATTCCGACCGCCTCGCGCTGCTGCCGAAGCTGCTGCCCGTGTACGGCGCGCTGCTCGACACGCTGACCGCGCAGGGCGTCGAATGGGTGCAGATCGACGAACCGATTCTCGTCACCGAACTCGACGCCGAGTGGCGTCAGGCATTGCGCACCGCCTATGCGGCGCTGGAAACGCGCCGCATCAAGCTGCTGCTCGCCACCTACTTCGGCCAGCTTCAGGACAACCTGGCGCTCGCGAGTTCGCTGCCGGTCGACGGCCTGCATGTCGATGCGATCAACGCACGCGACGAAGTCGACGCGCTGGTGCGTGAACTGCCGGCCGGGCGCGTGCTGTCGGTTGGCGCGATCAACGGGCGCAACATCTGGAAGACGGACCTGAACGCGACGCTCGACTGGCTCGAACCGCTCGCGAAGCAACTGGGCGATCGCCTGTGGCTCGCCCCGTCGTGCTCGCTGCTGCACGTGCCGGTCGATCTCGCGAGCGAGGAGAAGCTCGATGCGGAAATCCGCTCGTGGCTCGCGTTTGCGCTGCAGAAGCTCGACGAGCTGAAGGTGCTCGCGACCGCGCTGAACGAAGGCCGCGACAAGGTGGCCGATGCACTGGCCGCGAACGCCGCCGCGATCCATTCGCGCCGCCACTCGCCGCGCGTGCACAACCCGGCGGTGAAGGCCGCGATCGCCGGCATCGACGCGCAGCTCGGCAACCGCGTGAGCCCCTACACGCAGCGTGCGTCGAAGCAGTCGGCACGCCTGAAGCTGCCGGCGTTTCCGACGACGACGATCGGCTCGTTCCCGCAGACCGGCGAAATCCGTCACGCGCGCAGCCAGTTCAAGGCCGGTGCGCTGGACGATGCGGGCTACCGGGCCGCGATGCAGGCTGAAATCGAACGCAGCGTGCGCGAGCAGGAAGCACTGGAACTCGACGTGCTGGTGCACGGCGAAGCCGAGCGCAACGACATGGTCGAATACTTCGGCGAGCAGCTCGACGGCTACGCATTCAGCCAGTTCGGCTGGGTGCAGTCGTACGGTTCGCGCTGCGTGAAGCCGCCGATCCTGTTCGGCGACATCAGCCGCCCGAAGGCGATGACGGTCGAATGGATCACGTATGCGCAGTCGCTGACGAACAAGCCGATGAAGGGCATGCTGACCGGCCCCGTGACGATCCTGAACTGGTCGTTCGTGCGCGACGACCAGCCGCGCTCGGTGTCGTGCTACCAGCTCGCGCTGGCGATCCGCGAAGAAGTGCTCGATCTCGAGAAGGCCGGCGTGCGCGTGATCCAGATCGACGAGGCTGCACTGCGCGAAGGGCTGCCGCTGCGCCGCGCGCAATGGGGCGCGTACCTGAAGTGGGCGGTCGAGTCGTTCCGCATCACCGCGAACGGCGTGCAGGACGACACGCAGATCCATACGCACATGTGCTATTCGGAGTTCAACGACATCATCGCGTCGATCGCCGACATGGATGCGGACGTGATCACGATCGAGACCTCGCGCTCGGACATGGAGCTGCTCGACGCGTTCGACGACTTCAAGTATCCGAACGAGATCGGGCCGGGCGTGTACGACATTCACTCGCCGAACATCCCGACGCAGGAACATATCGTCGGCCTGATGAGGAAGGCGGCGGAACGGATTCCGGCGGAGCGTCTGTGGGTCAATCCGGACTGCGGGCTGAAGACGCGCCAGTGGGCGGAAGTGATTCCGGCGCTGACAAACATGGTCGCTGCCGCGAAGACGCTGCGCAGCCAGGTGCAATAACGCAGCGAGCGCTGCACGCCGCCGTTGCGATCGAAAGATCGGACGGCAAAAAAACGGCCCGCGGAAGCGGGCCGTTTTGCGTCATGCGAGCACTTGCGTTATGCCGTGCGTGCGCCGCGCGGCAGCGGCTCGTTCGTCTTGCCGGGCGCGACGGCATCGTCGATGCTGACGCGGCGCGAGATCAGCCACACGCACAGCGACGACAGGAGCGCGGCGCTCGTGTACTGGAGCGCGAGCGGCCACCATTGCGGCGCGGTGTTCTGCGCGATGATGGTCGCGACGAGCGGCGTGAGGCCGCCGGCGAGCGCGCCGCACACCTGGTACGCGATCGAGATCGCCGTGTAGCGGATGCGTGCGACGAAGATGCCGCTGACGAAGCCCGCGACCACCGAGTAGTAGCCCGATTCCGCGAGCGTCGCGAGGCCGACGCCGACCGTGATCGACAGCGGCGTGCCCATGTGCACGAGCGGCAGCATCACGAACGGGACGATCGCGGCCCATGCGCCGGTGATCAGCAGCACGCGCGTGGTGCCGAAGCGCTGCGCGAGGAACGCGGCCGCGAGTTGCACGACGAACTGCAGCACCGCGACGATCGTCATGCAATGCAGCACCATCGACCGGTCGAGCGACAGGAACTGCGTCGCGTAGCTGATCATGAAGATGTTGCTGAAATACACGCCGGCGATGCCGTACACGTTCGCGCCGATCGCGAGCAGCAGCAGCGGCCAGTACTTGAGCGCTTCACGCAGCGGTTTTTGCGCGATGTTGCCGCTCTTCCTGACTTCCTCGAACTCGGGCGATTCGGACACGCTCGCGCGAATCACGAAGCCGACGATCAGCAGCACGGAACTCGCGAGGAACGGCACGCGCCAGCCCCAGCTCATCATGTCTTCCTTCGACAGCGTGCTGATCGCGCCGAACGCGAGCATCGACAGGATCAGGCCGCTCGCGCTGCCGAGCTGCGCGAACGACGCGAAGAACGTGCGTTTGCCTTCCGGCGCATGCTCGCCGGCGAGCAGCACCGCGCCGCCCCATTCGCCGCCGACCGCGATGCCTTGCAGCACCCGCATCAGCACGAGCAGGACCGGTGCAATCACACCGGCTTGCGCGTGGGTCGGCAGCAGGCCGATCGCGACCGTCGACACCGCCATCAGCATCAGCGTCGCGAGCAGCGAGCGCTTGCGGCCGAAGCGGTCGCCGAGATAGCCGAACATCACGCCGCCGAGCGGCCGTGCGAAGAAGCCCACCGCGAACGAGCCGAACGATGCGAGCAGGCTGATGAAGCGGTTTTCGCCGGGAAAGAACAGCGGCCCGAACACGATGGCGGCGGCGGTCGCGTAGCTATAGAAGTCGTACCACTCGATCGTGGTGCCGACGAACGACGCGAGCGCCGCCCGTTTGGGTTGCTTGACGGAAGTCCCCATCTTGATAAGTGCTCCTCTGGAATCCTTTGATTTTGGAATAGGGGGGGGGCGGGAATCAGTCGCGATACGCGACGCCCGGCAGCACGCACAGCAGCTCGTAGGCGAGGTTCGCGCCGAGCAGCGCCGTGGTGCCGAACGGGTCGTACGGCGGCGCGACTTCGACGAGATCGCAACCGACGATGTTCAGCCCCTTCGCGCCGCGGATGATCTCGAGCGCCTGCGGCACCGTAAGGCCCGCGATTTCCGGCGTGCCGGTGCCCGGCGCGTAGGCCGGGTCGATGCCGTCGATGTCGAAGCTGATGTAGACGGGCGTATCGCCGACGCGCGCGCGCACTTCTTCCATCAGCGGCGCGAGCGACTTGTTCCAGCATTCCTCGGCCTGGACGACGCGGAAGCCCTGCTCGCGGCACCAGTCGAAATCCTCGGCGGCGTAGCCGGTGCCGCGCAGGCCGATCTGCGTGACCTTGTCGCCGTGCAGCAGGCCTTCCTCGACCGCGCGGCGGAACGGCGTGCCGTGCGCGATCTTTTCGCCCATCATCGTGTCGTTCACGTCGGCGTGTGCATCGACGTGGATCAATGCAACCTTGCCGTGCTTGCGGTGGATCGCGCGCAGGATCGGCAGCGCGATCGTGTGGTCGCCGCCCAGCGTGATCGGCTTGCAGTCATGCTCGAGGATCGCGTCGTACGCGGCTTCGATGCGCGCGATGGAATCGTGCAGGTTGTACGGATTGATCGCGACGTCGCCGATGTCGGCGATCTGCAGCGAATCGAACGGCGCGGCGCGCGTGGCCATGTTGTACGGGCGCAGCAGCACGGATTCGGTGCGGATCTGGCGCGGGCCGAAGCGTGCGCCGGTGCGGTTGGAGGTGCCGAGGTCGAACGGCACGCCGACGAAGCAGGCGTCGAGGCCATCGGCGCTCGCCACGTGCGGCAGGCGCATCATCGTCGCGATGCCGCCGCAGCGCGGCATTTCATTGCCGCCGAGCGGCTGGAAATGGGTGTGGTCGTTCATGGGCTGTCTCTTCCGATGTGGGGTTGCCGTATCATGCGACGCGGCCTGGCGCACAGTTTTACGCGCTCCGCCGGGAAAGAAGAATGCGAAGATATCGACGTAAACATCGATCTTCATCGATGTATGGAAGGGGATGAACGTGCTGGGGAATCTGTCGACCCTCGATCTGCGGTTGATCCGCGTGTTTCTCGCGGTCACGGATGCGGGCGGCGTGTCGGCCGCGCAGGCCGTGCTGAACGTCGGGCAGTCGACGATCAGCGCGCAGCTTTCGTCGCTGGAGACGCGGCTCGGCTACCGGCTCTGCGAGCGCGGCCGCAGCGGTTTCCGGCTCACGCCGAAGGGCGAGCGGTTCCACGCGATGAGCCGCAAGCTGCTCGCGGCGCTCGACGAATTCGGGATGGCCGCGCGGCACATGGACCGCCAGCTGGTCGGCACGCTGCACATCGGCCTGATCGGCCATACGCCGGTGAGCCAGAACGCGCGGATCGCCGAGGCGATCGCCGCGTTCCGCACGCGCGACGAGGCCGTGCGCTTCTCGATTTCCGTGCGCGCGCCGGGCGATCTCGAGGAGAAGCTGCTGAGCGACGAGATCCAGATCGCGGTCGGCTACTTCTGGCACCGGGTGCCGTCGCTGCACTACACGCCGCTGTTCATCGAGCGCCAGGTCGCGTACTGCGGGCGTGGCCATCCGCTGTTCGACGGCGCGGGCGCGCTGACGCCGGCCGACGTCGCGGGTTTCGAATGGGCGTGGCGCTCGTATCCGCTGCCCGAAGCGCAGATGTCGACGACGCCCGACCGCGTGACCGCGACGGCGGACAACATGGAGGCCGTCGCGCTGCTGATCCTGTCCGGCCACCACCTCGGCTACCTGCCGCAGCATTTCGCGGCGCCCTACGTCGCGCAGGGGCTGCTCGCGCCGCTCAATCCGGAGCAACTGCGCTACGACGTCACGTTCCACATGGTCGTCGCCCGCAACGGGCGCGGCAATCCGCTCGTGGAAGCGTTTCTCGAGGATCTGGAACGCGCGCACCAGCCGACCGACATCGCGTAGCCGGCCGGCATCGACAATGTGAACGAGTGTTGCGGCGGCGCGATCCGGCGCGGCCCACATCGACGGGTGTCGAAGTGACGAAACGGGTGTCGGGTCCGGCTTGCGTGAACCGTGCACGCGCCGGCATCACGGCACCGGCAGCCCCGCGTCGTGCTTGACCTCGCGCAGCGACAGCGCCGATTCGATCGACGTCACGCCCGGCAGCATCCGCAGCGATTCGCGCAGGAACGTGCCGTAATCGTCGAGATCGCGCGCCACGACCTGCAGCAGATAATCGGCGGTGCCCGCCACGTTGTGGCACGCCAGGATCCGCTCGATGCCGAGCACTTCCCGCTCGAAGCGGTCGGCGGTCTTGCGGTCGTGCGTCGCGAATCGCACGAGCACGAACGCAACGACGCCGTAGCCGAGCGCCTGACGCGACAGCTGCGCGCGGTATCGCTCGATGTAGCCGTCGTTTTCGAGGCGCTTCAGGCGGCGCGCGCAAGGGGTCTCGGAGAGGCCCACGGTGTCGGCGAGGCGGGCGATCGGCAGGCGGCCGTCGCGCTGCACCGCGGCAAGGATGGCGCGGTCGGTTTTGTCGAGTTCGGTCATGATGGCGGATTCCTGATGCGGATTCGACGATTGTGGCGGATTCCCCTACGGATCGCCAATCCTGAGCCAAATATGGCCAATAATCCCTCGCGCTCCAGCGGCAACATATCGCCGTAAGAGGAGAGGGGCAGACCATGATTTCCACGCATTTGCTGTTGATTTATCTCGCCGCGCTGGCGGCCATCTACGCGGTGCCGGGGCCGGACATGGCGCTCGTGCTGCAGACCAGCATCGGCCGCGGCGTGCGGCCGGGAATGGCCGCTGCCGCGGGCCTGTCGCTCGCGCGCACCGCGCACGTGACGCTGTCCGCCTGCGGTGTCGCGGCGCTGATCCGCAGCGCGCCGTGGCTGTACGAAGTGATCCGCTACGGCGGCGCGCTGTATCTCGCGTATGTCGCGATTCAGGTGTTCCGTTCGCCCGTGTTCGCGCTCGGCGACGGCGACGCGGCGGCCACGGCGGGCGAGTTGCGGCAGTCGTTCGTGAAGGGCCTGCTCACCAACCTGCTGAACCCGAAGGCGCTGTTGTTCTGCTCGGTGCTGCTGCCGCAGTTCGTGCGCCCCGAGGCCGGGCCGGTGGTGTTGCAGATGTTCGAACTGGGCGCACTGCTGGTGGCGGCCGGCGTGTGCTTCGACCTCGCGTGCGTGTTCGGCGCGTCGCGGATCGCCGCGTGGATGCGTGCGCATCCGCTCGCGCAGACGGTGCAGCGCTGGACGTTTTCCGCGGCGCTGATCGGCTTTGCGCTGCGCCTGTCGATGGACTGAGTGGCGCCGCGGCGTCGCGCCGGCGCAGGTCGCGCGGCGCGTCGCCGCATCCGATGAGGGCCGCGCGCAATGCCGGCCCGCGCATGCGCCCCGCCGCAGAAGGGCGTGCGCGCAAATCGTCTGACTGATCTAAACTCCCTGTTACTTCGCGCTGTCGCGAACCCGAACGACCGAACGGAACCGTCTCCCGCCGGCCCTGTCCGATTTCCTGGCTGTTCCGTGCAACGCGGTACCAAGGAGGGTCTGAACATGGCAAGGCATCTTCACGCCGACCGTGAACCCCGAATCGTCGCCGAGTCCAAGTGCCTCGGGCCGTGCGATCCGGCAGAACGCATCCACGTCACGATCATGTTGCGGCGGCAGGAAGAAGGGCAACTCGATACGCTGCTTCACCAGCTCGCCACCGGCGACGCGCAAGCGAAACCGGTGTCGCGCGAAACCTTCGCGCAACGTTTTTCCGCCAATCCCGACGACATTCGCAAGGCCGAGGACTTCGCGCGTCGCCACCAGCTGACGGTCGATCGCGTCGATCCGGTCGAAAGCGTCGTCGTGGTGTCCGGCACGATCCAGCAGTTCGAAGCCGCGTTCGGCGTCAAGCTCGAGCGCTTCGAGCATCGGTCGATCGGCCAGTATCGCGGCCGCTCCGGCCCGATCGCGCTGCCCGACGATCTCGGCGACGCCGTCACGGCTGTGCTCGGTCTCGACAGCCGTCCGCAGGCGCGGCCGCACTTCCGGCTGCGGCCGCCGTTCACGCCCGCGCGCGGCGGCGCGGCGGGCGTCACGTTCACCCCGGTCCAGCTCGCATCGCTGTACGGCTTCCCGGCCGGCGACGGCGCCGGGCAGTGCATCGCGATCATCGAGCTCGGCGGCGGCTACCGCGCGGCGGACATCCAGCAGTATTTCCGCGGGCTCGGCATCACGAAGCCGCCGACGCTCGTCGACGTCAACGTCGGCACCGGCCGCAACACGCCGACCGGCGATCCGAGCGGCCCGGACGGTGAAGTCGCGCTCGACATCGAGATCGCCGGCGCGATCGCGCCGGCCGCGAAGATCGCCGTCTATTTCGCGCCGAACAGCGACGCGGGCTTCATCCAGGCCGTCAACGCGGCCGTCAGCGACAGGACCAACAAACCGTCGGTGATCTCGATCAGCTGGGGCGGCCCGGAGGCCATCTGGCAGGCGCAGTCCGCGCAGGCGTTCAACCGCGTGCTGCAGGCGGCGGCCGCGCAGGGCATCACGGTGTGCGCGGCCTCCGGCGACAGCGGCTCGGGCGACGGGTTGCAGGACGGCGCCGATCATGTCGACTTCCCCGCATCGAGCCCGTATGTGCTCGGCTGCGGCGGCACGCAGCTCGACGCGCTGCCCGGGCAGGGCATTCGCAGCGAGGTCACGTGGAACGACGAGGCGGCCGGCGGCGGCGCGGGCGGGGGCGGCGTCAGCACGCTGTTCGACCTGCCGGTGTGGCAGCAGGGGCTTGCCGCGACGCTGGCCGACGGCAGCCGCGTGCCGCTCGCGAAGCGCGGCGTGCCGGACGTCGCCGGCGATGCATCGCCGCAGACCGGCTACGAAGTGTCGATCGCGGGCACGGCCACGGTGATGGGCGGCACGAGTGCGGTCGCGCCGCTGTGGGCCGCGCTGATCGCGCGGATCAACGCGGCGGCTAGTGCGGCGGCGAGTGCGGCGGGCGGTGCGTCCGCCGGCTGGGTCAATCCGGTGCTCTACAGGAATCCGGGGGCGCTGCGCGACATCACGCACGGCTCGAACGGGACGTACGCGGCCGCGCAGGGCTGGGATGCCTGCACGGGCCTCGGCAGCCCGAACGGTGCGCAGCTCGCCGCGATCCTGACGCGCAAGCCGTCGAGCTGACGGCCGCGGTACACGTCTTTCCGCATGGCGCGGGCTGCCTGCCCGCGCCTTTTTCTCACCTCCAGGAGCAGCACGATGGGCATCGATTCCGCATCTTCCGGCGGCGTGTATCCGCTGCATCACGGCGACCACAATTCGCATGGCGTGCCGCCGACCGTCAACCCGGTCGCGTTGAGCCACGGCCGTGACCAGCCGTTCTTCGATCCGGTCGCGTACGGCAACGGCCCCGACGATTCGGTGACCGACACCACCGAGGCGGCCGCGATCACGCATCACACGATCCTGATCGACGGGAAGCGCATCGCCTACACGGCGACGGCCGGCCATCTCGTGACGGTCGACCCGAGCAGTTCGCTGCCGGCCGCGAAGCTCTTCTACGTCGCGTTCACGGCCGACGGCGCGAAGGAAGAAACGCGGCCCGTGACGTTCTTCTACAACGGCGGGCCCGGCTCGTCGTCGGTGTTCGTGCTGCTGGGCTCGTTCGCGCCGAAGCGCATCAAGACGTCGATGCCGGGGTTCACGCCGCCCGCGCCGTACCAGATGGAAGACAACCCGGACAGCATGATCGACCACAGCGACCTGGTGTTCATCAACCCGGTCGGCACCGGCTATTCGGCGGCCGTCGCGCCGAACAAGAACCGCAACTTCTGGGGCGTCGACCAGGATGCGGATTCGCTGAAGCAGTTCATCAAGCGCTACCTGACGAAGAACAACCGCTGGAATTCGCCGAAATACCTGTTCGGCGAATCGTACGGCACCGCACGCAGCTGCGTGCTCGCGTACAAGCTGCACGAGGACGGCGTCGACCTGAACGGCGTCACGCTGCAATCGTCGATCCTCGACTACCGGCAGGCCGGCAACCCGGTCGGCGCGCTGCCGACCGCGGCGGCCGATGCGTGGTATCACAAGAAGCTCGGCGTCACGCCGGCGCCGACCGATCTCGGCGCGTTCGTCGAGGAAGTCGCGCAGTTCGCGCGCACCGACTACCTGAACGCGTTGCGCACGGTCCCGCATGCGAACCCGGCCGCCGTGCAGAAGCTGTCGCAATACACGGGCATCGATACGGCGACGCTGCAATCGTGGAGCCTCGACATCGCCGGCTACGACGCGCGCGGCAATTCGCTGTTCCTGACGACGCTGCTGCATGCGCAGGGGCTCGCGCTCGGCTCGTACGACGGCCGCGTGACCGGGATCTCGTCGGGCATCGCCGGCAAGATCGACCCGAACTCGGGCGGCAACGATCCGACGATGACGGCCGTGACGGGCGTCTATACGGCGATGTGGAACAGCTACCTGAACGAGCAGCTGAAGTTCACGTCGAATTCCGCATTCACCGACCTGAACGACCAGGCGTTCCAGAACTGGGATTTCAGCCACATCGATCCGACCGGCGCGCAGCAGGGTATCGATGCGCAGGGGAACGTGATCCTCTATACGGCCGGCGATCTCGCCGCGGTGATGGCGCTGAACGTCGACCTGAAGGTGCTGTCGGCGAACGGTTTCTACGATTTCGTCACGCCGTTCTACCAGACCGTGATCGACCTGCAGCAGATGCCGCTCGAGGACCAGAAGGTGCGGCAGAACCTGTCCGCGCGTTTTTATCCGTCGGGGCACATGGTGTATCTCGACGGCGGCTCGCGTACCGCGCTCAAGCGCGATCTCGCGGCGATGTACGACGCGACGGTGAGCGATACGGGGGCGCGGATGCGGATTCGCGCGCTGCAGGCGTCGAAGACGGGCGGGCACGCATAGGGTTGCCCGCCGCCGGGTGGCCGCGCGTAGCCGTCACGGCCGCGCGCGGCGGTTGGGCTCCGACGCTGCCGACCGGTCGCCGGGCCCCGCAGCGCAGGATGGCGACGCGGCAGTTGTTCTGCCGCGGTCGCGACTTACGCGGCCGGCCAGTCGAACGGCGTGTACGGCAGCGCACGCTTGTGGCGCGAAGCGTCGAAGAAGCGCAGCACCGTTTCGTACACGCGGTCTTCGACCGGCTTGCCCTCGAGGAAATCGTCGATCTCGTCGTAGGTCACGCCGTACGCGTGCTCGTCGGGCCGCAGCGGGCGCAGTTCCTCGAGATCGGCCGTCGGCACCTTCATCACGATCAGCTCCTCGCCGCCGAGCGCGCGCGCGACCGCGCGGACGCGCCGCTTGCTCAGGCCCGCGAGCGGCAGGATGTCCGCGCCGCCGTCGCCGAACTTCGTGAAGAAACCCATCAGCGATTCGGCCGCATGGTCGGTACCGATCACGATGCCGCGCCGTGCGCCGGCCACCGCATACTGCGCGATCATGCGCTCGCGCGCCTTGATGTTGCCGTGCACGAAATCCTGCTGCGCCGGCGTGTCGAATGCGTGGCCGGAGGCGACCAGCGAGCGGAGCATCGCGTCGGCGGCCGGCTTCACGTCAACCGTCAGCACCTCGTCCGCGCGCACGAACGCGAGCGCGCGCTGGGCATCGGCTTCGTCGTTCTGCACGCCGTTCGGCAAGCGCATCGCGATGAAGCGCGCATCGTAGTCGTCGGCGCGCAGGCGCTCGACCGCCAGTTGCGCGAGCCGGCCGGCCGTCGACGAATCGACGCCGCCGCTGATGCCGAGCACGTAGGTCCGCAGGCCGGTCGAACGAAGATATTGCGCGAGGAAGTCGATGCGGCGGTCGATCTCGGCCTCGGCGTCGAAGTGCGGGGCAACGTTCAGTTCGGCAATGATCGCGCGCTGGCGGCTGGCGTAATCGGCGGATGTCATGAAGGAAGTTCCGGAACGAAATGCAAGGCGCCCATCATAAGCGCAATCGCGGCGCGGTGCCGCGCCGGGCGTGCGTTCCGGCGGTTTTGCGTTGCATCGGCGAGACGGGCTGCATCGCCGTGGTGCACGGTGCGCCGGGCGGGTGCAGCGTGACGCGTGACGGGCATCCCTGCGCCCGGCGCCGACGCGGGCACCGGCCCGGCGGCGCGCGTCAGCGCCGCGCGAGTACGACGCCCACCAGCGCGAGCGCGAAGCCGGCGAGCTGGATCGCCGCAAGCGTTTCGCCGAACAGCCAGTAGCCCTGCAGCGCGGCCAGCGGCGGCGCGAGGAACAGCAGCGACGTCGCGCGCGCGGCGTTGCCGCGGCGCAGCATCCACATCAGCATCGTGACCGCGCCGCCGGACAGGAACACGACGCCCCACACCAGCGACACCCACAACGCCGGCGCGCCGATCCAGCGGGTTTCGTGAAGCAGCGCGACGAAGACGGCCGCGACGATCGCCGCGCCGAAATTCTGCACGGCAACCGCCGTGCGCAGGTCGCTTTGCGCGAGCTTGCCCTTCTGGTACAGCGAGCCGGCGGTGATCGACCCGACCGCGAGCACCGAGACGGCGACGACGAGCCACGCAGGCGCGGCGCCCGGCGCCGGCGCGACACCGTCCGTCACCTTCGGCGCCAGCACGAGCGCGACGCCGGCGAGCCCGAGCGCCATCCCGAGCCAGCCGCGTGCGGGCAGGCGCTCGTTGAACAGCGGCACGGCGAGCACGGCGGTGGCGAGCGGCTGCAGTGCGCCGAGCAGCGCCATGACGCCTGCGTTCAGCCCTTGCGCGACGGCCCAGTAGCTCGCGCCGAGATAGACGCCCTGCAGCAGCGCGCCCGCGATCAGGTGGCGCGGCCATTCGCGCCGGGCCGGCCACGGCGCGCGCGCGACGAGTGCCACCGCGCCGAACAGCGCGGCCGTGCCCGCGAAACGTGCGAGCAGGAACAGGTTGGGATCGGCGTAGGGCTTGATGGCCCGCGCAACGATGAAGCCGGTGGACCAGAGTGCGACGAAAGCGGCGGCGACGAGCGAGGTCAGCATGCATGGCGGGCCGCGATGCGGCCGGACAGAATCGTGAAGTCGGCCAGTATCGGGGGAAGCGATGCCGGCGTCTTGTCGAATCCTGCACTCATGCTGCGTGCCGAATGTGCACCACGTGCGGCCATCGGTGCGGGCCGGGCGGTGCCGCGGGAACGGGATGGGCGCCGCCCGGCATGCGCAGCGGGCGGGCGTGAAGCAGCGGAGATCAGTCGATCGAGAACGTGTCGAGCGGCTGGTTGGCGCGGGCGTCGGTCGCGAAGCGCGCGGCGAGCTGTTCGTAGAGCCGGCGGGCCTCGTCGAGCGTCAGGTCGATCCAGTACGGATCGCCGGCCGCGTCGTTGAGTCGTTCGGGCGGAAACTGGATTTCGATCACACTGCCTTTGCGATACATGGCGTGAGCCCCTTTGCTTGGTCTGTCGTTCTGCGAAGCGCAAAGTGTAGCAACCGGCGCCGCGCCGATTCGCTCGCGGCGGGCAATACAGAATTTCGCTTTCGGGAAACGCGGCCCGCCCGGCGTCCCGCCGCCGTCAAATGCCGGTCAAACGGCCGTAATACAATGGGCGGCTTACCCATTACCAGTCGCCTCGGGCGCACACGCGATGCTGGCGGAACAACGTCATCAATTCATCCTGTCGGAGCTCGGACGGTCGGGCGCATTGTCGGTCGCGGAACTCGTCCGCTCGCTCGACGTGTCGCGCGAGACCGTGCGGCGCGACCTGAACGCACTGGCCGCACGCGGCCTGCTCGTGATGACGCACGGCGGCGCGCTGGCCGCGGATCGCCGTGAGCCGAGCCTGTCGGAGCGCGAAGCCGCGAATGCCGAAGCGAAGCGCACGATCGGGCGGCGCGCAGCCGAGTTCGTGCCCGACGATGCCTCGGTGCTGATCGATTCGGGCAGCACGCCGCATGCGGTTGCGCTCGCGCTCGCCGACCGGCACCGGCTGTCGATCTACACGAACGACTGGCGCACCGCGTTCGTGCTCGCGCGACGCAACGGCAATCGCGTGACGCTGCTCGGCGGCGAGCTGTCCGACGACGAGGACGCCACCTTCGGGCTCGACACGATCCAGCAGCTCGCGCAGTACCACGTCGATTTCGCGTTCATCGGCGCCGGCGGCATCACGCCCGACGGCGAATGCACCGACTACTCGCGGCTCGCGGCCGAGGTGCGCAGCCGGATGATCGCGGCGGCCGGCACGGCGATGATCGTCGCCGATCATTCGAAATTCGGCCGCGTGACGCCGGTACGGATCAACGGCACGGCCGCCGCCCGCTATCTCGTGACCGAGCGCGCGCCCGACAAGGCCGTGCGCCGCGCGCTGACCGCGCGCGGGATCGAGCTGCTCGTGTGCGACTGACGCGCGCCGGACATACAAGGTTCATCGAACCGTCATTCCGCGGGAAGAACCGCCGTCAAGACTGACTCATTCACCTCGACCGGCCGCAAGGCCAGGGAGCAACGAATGACCGTCAGCGTGCGCAGCTATCTTTCCCCCACCTTGGTCCTGCTGGCCTTCGACTGGCCCGATGCGGCGTCGCGTGCCGATTTCCTCGGTTTCGCGATCCGGCGCACGCCGGGCTTCTGGTCGGCCGACGGCAAGACGCGTGCGCCGGACAGCTGGCTGCCGAACCGCCTGACGTTCGACGGCCCGGCCGCGCACACGCAGGGCGACGCGCCGACCGACCAGGCGCCGATCCAGAAATTCATGTGGTGGGATGCGCGCATCGATCCGCAGGATCGCGGTGCATCGTTTCGCTACGACGTGTATCCGGTCGTCGGCACGCCGGCGAATCTGCAGGTACTCGACGCGCAAGCCGGCGTGTGCGACGTCGTGCTGCCCGCGCATGTCGAGGACGGCATCGGCACGTGGTTCAACCGCGCGGTGGTCAGTTCGCAGGCGTTCGCGAAGCAGGTGGCGGCGCTGGGCCTCGCGCCGAATGCGGCGCCGAGCGACGCGCAGGCGCTGAAGCTGCGCACCTGGCTCGCGAACGACATGGAGCAGGTGTTCGCGGAGATGCTCGATCCGGCATCGCGCGCGGCGTCGGCCGTCTATCACCTGACCGACACGCTGTGGGCGCTGCCCGCGTTCGAAGCGTTCGGGCGCACTCACGGCGAAGCGTCGCTCGCGATCGTCTACGACGCGCACACGACGGCGCGCAAGGGCAAGCCGCCGCTACCGTCGCCGAACCAGCCGGCCGTCGACGCGCTGCAGGGGCTCGCGACGCTCGCGCCGCGCGACCGGACGCACATCATGCACGACAAGTTCATCGTGACCGATGCGGCGTCGAACCCGGCCCCCGCGCGCGTGCTGACCGGCTCCGCGAACTTCACGACCGAGGGGCTCACGGAGCAGGCGAACGTGCTGCACGCGTTCGATTCGCCCGAGCTTGCCGCGCTCTACAACGCGCGTGCGCATGCGCTGGCCGGGAATCCGCCGATCGCGGCGACCGCGCGGCTGTCGCCGGGCTGGTCGGAACCGATGACGATCGGCAGCGCGCAGGTGCGGCTCGCGTTTTCGCCGGAACCGGCGGGGCAGCGCACCGAGATCGACACGATCGTCGCCGCGATCGCGGCCGCGAAGCATTCGGTGTCGTTCTGCCTGTTCATGCCGACCGACGCGGCGCTGCGCGACGCGTGCTTCGCGGCCGGCGACCGCGGGCTGATGATGTTCGGGCTGGTGAACAGGATCAACGCCGGCAGCGCGACGAAGGCCGATGCCGCGCGGCAGGCCGGCCGGACGCTCGATGCGGCGACGCTCGCGAACCTCGAGCTGTATCACCGCAGCCGCGACAACCGCGACGTGATCGATGCCGCGTATTTCTCGCCGGCCACCGTGCCGCAGGGTTTCGAGCCGGAGCTGCGCCTCTTCCCGGGCGAGCCGGCGCCGGCCTTTCCGCCGGTCGTGATCCATCACAAGTTCATCGTGATCGATGCGGAAGGCGCGAATCCGGTCGTCTATACGGGCTCGGCGAACATGAGCCGCAATTCCGAGCAGTACAACGACGAGAACCTGCTCGAGATCCGCGACAAGCGGATCGCGGCGATCTATCTCGCGGAATTCCTGAGGCTTTACGAGCACTATCGTGCACGCGCGCTGGCGATCGATGCGAAGCAGCAGCACGGCACGGGCACGGGTACGGGCGCGCATGCGCGGCTCGCGCTTGCGCCCGATTCGAGCTGGGCGAAGAAGTACTACGTGGCGGGAAGCCCGGAAGAGAAGGCGCGGATCGCACTGGCGTCGGCCGCGCCGACGGACTGACCTGAGAGAAGGCGACGGGCGCGGATGTCGCGCGCCCGGTGTGAGGCCGGCCGGGAAACCGGCCGCCGTCGTCGCTTATGCGGCGACGTAGCGCAGCACGGCGTCGGCGATCGTGTCGCGATGCCGGGCGCGCAGGCGCGGCGCCGACGGGTCGCGTCCGAACGCGGCGCCGAACGTGTAGCGGTTCGACACGCGGTGGAAGCAGAACGAGCTGATCAGCAGGTGCAGGTCGAATGCGTCGATGTCCTTGCGGAACGCGCCGCTCGCCGCGCCGCGCTCGACCAGTTCCTCGAGCGTCTTGATGATGCTGACGTTGCGGTTCTTGAACGACTTGAGCTGTTCGAGATACTTCGCGCCGTGGATGTTCTCGATCGACACGAGGCGGACGAAGTCGCGATGCTTGTCGTGATAGTCGAACGTGAATTCGACGAGGCGGCGCATGCCTTCGCGCGGCTCCATGTCGCCGACGTGCAGTTCCTGCTCGAGTGCGCGGATGTCGCCGTACACCTTCTCCAGCACGGCCTCGTACAGGCCTTCCTTGCTTTCGAAGTAGTAGTAGAGCATCCGCTTCGTCGTGTTGGTACGCTCGGCGATTGCGTCGACGCGCGCGCCGGCGAGCCCCATCGCGGAGAATTCCTGCGTGGCGACATCGAGGATGTTGCGCTTGGTTTGCTCGGGATCGTATTTGCGCCGCGCATCGGACGGAAGCGTGCGGGTATCGGACGTGGCGGCCTTGCTTCCTGCTTTCATGTGACTTTATTGTGGCTTCGGCGGCGTGGAAAAGGCATTCTAGCATGCGGGAAATCCCCGCCCGGCCGACCTTCCGCTCTAATCGGCAGGGCGGTTCCGGCCGCCGCGGCCGCTCAGCGGCGGCAGGACGCGAGCGCGTCGCGGGCCTGGTACGCCGTGTACGTGAGCTGCGCGGCCGCGAGGCCCGCCAGCCCGAACGTGCGCGTGAGCCCGAACGCGTTGAAGCCTTCCGGCACCGGCCGGCCTTCGGCCAGTGCGGCCGCGAGCGCTTCACCGGCGACCGTGGTCGGCGCCATCCCGTGGCCGCCGAACGCGATCGCGTGCCACACGCCGTCCGCGTCGCGGCCGATCTGCGGCATCTTGTGCCGCGCGTAGCTCATCAGCCCGCCCCACGCGTAGTCGACCTTCACGTCTTCCAGTTGCGGATACACGCGCAGCAGGTCGCGCCGCAGCAGGCGGGCGATCGCATCGGGGCCGCGGTCGAGCACGGAGATCCGGCCGCCCCACAGGATGCGCGTGTCCTTCAGCGGGCGGTAATAGTCGAACGCGAAACGCGTGTCGTAGATCGCGTACGGTGCGTCGATCGCGTCGGGCAGGCGCGTGCCGAGCGGCTCGGTCGCGATCACGTAGGTCGCGATCGGCAGCACCGCGCGCTCGATGCGCGGCGACACGCCGCGTGCATAGCCGCCGCCGGCGAACACGACGTCCTTCGCGCGCACCGTGCCCTGTGCGGTGCGTACGACGTACCCGGCGCCTTCGCGCGCGATGCCGAGCGCGGCCGAGCGTTCGTACACGCGCGCGCCGCCGCGCGATGCGGCCGCCGCGACGCCGAGCACGTACTTGAGCGGATGGAAGTGGAACGCGTTCGGCTCGAACAGGCCGCCGTAATAGCGCTGCGTCTTCAGCCGCTTGCGCAGCGCGGCCGTCGAAACGGGTTCCCAGTCGACGCCGAGTTCGTCCTTCATCAGCGTGCGCACGCTGTCGAGCCTCGAAGGATCGTCGAACCAGTTCGCGAGCATCACGCCCTGGTCGACGATGTCGCAGTCGATGCCGTAGCGCGCGATCCGCGCGCGGATCAGGTCGACTGCATCGACGGTGAGCCGGTACAGCCGACGCCCCTCGTCGCGGCCGAGCGTGCGCAGCAGGTCGGCGTTGTCGAGGCTGTAGCCGCCGAAGACGAAGCCGCCATTGCGGCCCGATGCGCCGAAGCCGACCCGTTCGCTGTCGAGCACGACGACGTCATGCACGCCGCGCTCGACGAGGCCGAGCGCCGTGCACAGGCCGGCGAGGCCGCCGCCGACGATGCAGACCTGCGTGTCGATCGTGCCGGTCAGTTGCGGGTAGGGCTGGCGGGTAACGGTGGCTTCGTAGAAGTTCTGCATGCGATTTCGTTGACTCGTAACGGCGGAAAAACAGGCGGCGCGCGTCGATCTTGCCTGAACGCGCGCGCCGCGTCGAATGGGGGCGCAGGGCATCGGCCGTCGCGACTGGGCGGCGGCCGGTGCGAAGTGGGCGGGTGCGGGCCGATGCGGGCCGACTCGCGCGGTCAGGTGCCCGGTGTCGGGTTGGCCGGACGGGCGATGTAGCCCGCGTAGCCGGTTTCGGCCTGCGGCGCGGTTTCGGGTGTCGCGTTGCGTTCGATCCACGGCGCGATTTCCATGTCTTCGTAGCGCACGAGGCGGCATTTGCGCACGAGTGCGTAGCCGAGCCAGATCGCGAGGAAGAACGGCAGGCCGATGTAGGTCGCAGCGACGCCCACCCAGTCGATCTTGTCGGAGAGGAACGCCTGATAATCCTGGCCGAGCGCGACGACCGCGCACAACGCGAATGCGAACAGCGGGCCGAACGGGAACCACTTCGACCGGTACGGCAGCTGGTCGAGCCGGTAGCCCTGCTTCAGGAACCCCTTGCGGAACCGGTAGTGGCTGACCGCGATGCCGAGCCACGTGATGAAGCCGGCCATGCCCGACGTGTTCAGCAGCCACAGGTAGACCGTCTTGTCGCCATACAGCGACGTGAGGAAACACAGCGCGCCGACGGCCGTCGTCGCGTACAGCGCGTTGCGCGGCACGCCGCCGCGCGACAGCTTCGCGAAGATCTTCGGCGCGCGGCCTTCGACCGCGAGGTTGTAGAGCATCCGCGTCGACGCGTACATGCCCGAGTTGCCGGCCGACAGCACGGCCGTCAGGATCACCGCGTTCATCACGCCGGCCGCGAACGCGAGGCCCGCGTGGCGGAACACGAGCGTGAACGGGCTCACGCCGATGTCGGTCACGTCGCTCTTCAGCAGGTTCGGGTCGGTATAGGGAATCAGCACGCCGATCACGAAGATCGCGAACACGTAGAACAGCAGGATGCGCCAGAAGATCTGCTTCACCGCGCGCGGGATCGTCGTGCGCGGGTTTTCCGACTCGCCGGCCGCGACGCCGATCATTTCGGTGCCCTGGAACGAGAAGCCCGCGATCATCGCGACGCCGAGCATCGTCGCCCAGCCGCCGGCGAACGGCGCGTCGCCGATCGTGAAGTTGCCCCAGCCCGCGCTCGGGCCGCCCTGCATGATCCCGAAGATCATCAGCAGGCCGACGCCGACGAACGCGAGCACCGTCAGCACCTTGATCAGCGCGAACCAGTATTCGGCTTCCCCGAAGCCGCGCACCGACAGCGCGTTGAGCGCGAAGATCAACGTCAGGAACAGCGCGCTCCACCAGACGCCCGGCACGTGCGGGAACCAGTAATGCATCACGAGCTGAGCGGCGACGAGTTCGACCGCCAGCGTCACGGCCCAGCTGTACCAGTAGTTCCAGCCGAGCGCGAAGCCGAAGCCTTCGTCGACGAACTTCGCGCCGTAGGTCGCGAACGAGCCCGACACCGGCATGAACGCGGCCATTTCGCCGAGGCTCGTCATCAGGAAATAGACCATCAGGCCGATCACCATGTACGCGAGCATCGCGCCGCCGGGGCCGGCCTGCGAGATCGACGCGCCGGACGCGACGAACAGGCCCGTGCCGATCGAGCCGCCGATCGCGATCATCCGCAGATGGCGTGCCTGCAGCGCACGGTGGAGGGACGGCTTCGCGGGCGGCGAGCCGGACGGACGGGGTGAATCGGGGCGGGCATCTGAATGCATGGCGGGCGCTGGGCGCTGTCTCCGGGATTATTTTTCGATGACGAAGCGCGACGCGTTGCCGGCTGCGGGCCGGGCAGCGGTGATGCGGTGCGAAAGCGCGCCAGTGAGCCGGGGCGCGATGCGTGTCGCCTTCGTCAGGCGTCCGGCTGCCGTTGTGGCGGCCGGCGGCGCGCCGGGTGCGGTGCACCTCGACGTCGCAACGATTGTGTGTGCCCGACGCACGGCCGGCAAACGATATTTCCGCACAGGGTGATGCAGGATTGTCATCAACTTGCGTCGAGTTGCGACGCGTCCTCGTGCCCGTCTGCAGGCTTTGGAAACGTCCCATGTCGGCGCGCAAGCGCATCGGATCGGCGTGCCGAGGTGTTGCGTTTTCGGAATGAAGTCGTGAGTTAATATCAATAGCGGCCCGACTTGTGGCCACCGACAATGTGTTTCATGGATCGTGCCTTGCGAGGCGGGAGCGCGCCGTCCGGCCGGGCTTCCGGCGGCGGCGCGGCGCGATGCGCCGTGCGGCGCACCGGGCCT
>NZ_QOBB01000083.1:0-28327 GCF_024704855.1 Burkholderia sp. HAN2018
CTCGGGATCGAGCTCGGCTTCGCGGCCGCGCTCGTCGCGCTGCACGTGCCGGCGACGTGGCGCGCGACGCTGGCGGCGCTCGCGCTGCTGGCCGGCGTGGCGCTCGTGAACCTGCTGCCCGTCAACCCGTTCTTCGACTTCACGCTGTCGGGCTGGCGGCAGGGCCGCTACGTGCACTTCAACAGCCTCGCACGCTGGCTCGCGTGGATCTGGCCCTACGCGGCGCTGATCTGGCTCGGCCAGCGCGTCGAGCACGCGTGGCTGCCGGCCGTGCTGCGCCGCTGACGCGAAGGCTGCGGCGGTTACGCCGCGATGGCCGCGGCGGTACCGCGGGCAGCGGCGTGCGCCCCTCGTTATAATCGTCCGCACGAGTGCAGTGTTCGGCACCAATCGGCACTTGTGTGCGGCGCCTTCGCACCCGTGGCCGCGTTGCAAATCCTCGCGATGCCGCCAGGCATCGCTGCGGTTTGCGCGTTGCCGCGAGCACGAATCCGCCGGCACGCAAGCGCCGCCTGGCACCGAACACTACACGCCCGTTGCCCCGCGCAGCGGCAACCGCTCCTCTTTCCGCACGGCCTCGCGCCGGTCAGCTCGCCACCACCATGGATTCCTACTACCAGCACCACGTCTTCTTCTGCCTGAACCAGCGCGAACCGGGCGCCGAACGCCCGAGCTGCGCGCAATGCGACGCGCAGACCATGCAGGAATACGCGAAAAAGCGCGTGAAGGAGCTCGGCCTCGCGGGGCCCGGCAAGGTTCGCATCAACAAGGCCGGTTGCCTCGACCGCTGCGAGGAAGGGCCGGTGATGGTCGTGTATCCGGAAGGCACGTGGTACACGTACGTCGACCAGGCCGACATCGACGAAATCGTCGAATCGCACCTGCGCGACGGCAAGGTCGTCGACCGCCTGAAGATCTGAGCGGGCGGGCCGAATGAACGTTCACACGCAGAAGTCGCTGATCGCGGGCCCGGTCGGGCAGATCGAAATCGCGGTCGACCTCCCCGATGCCGTGCGCGAAGGCGGCGCCGCGCCACGCGGCATCGCGCTCGTCGCGCATCCGCATCCGCTGTTCGGCGGCACGATGGACAACAAGGTCGCACAAACGCTCGCGCGCACGCTCGTGCAGTTGAACTACGTGGTGTTTCGGTCGAACTTCCGCGGCGTCGGCGCGACCGAGGGCGTGCACGACAACGGCACCGGCGAGGCCGACGACCTGCTCGCGGTGCTCGCGCACATGCGCGCGCAGCCCGCGTATGCGGACCTGCCGCTCGTGCTCGCGGGCTTCTCGTTCGGTACCTTCGTGCTGTCGCACGTCGCGAAGCGGCTGCGCGACGCGGGCGGGACGATCGAACGGATGGTGTTCGTCGGCACGGCAGCGAGCCGCTGGCAGGTGGCCGACGTGCCCGAGAACACGCTCGTAATCCACGGCGAAACCGACGACACGGTGCCGATCGCGTCGGTGTACGACTGGGCGCGGCCGCAGGAACTGCCGGTCGTCGTGATCCCCGGCGCCGAGCATTTCCTGCATCGCAAGCTGCACGTGCTCAAACGCATCATCGTCGACGCCTGGCGTTAGCCGGCGCGCGGGAGGCCGGCGTGACGCCGGCGGCCCGCACGGTGTTGCATGCACGCGCTCCGGCCGGCGCCGGATGCGCGTTTCCCCTCTCGCGACATCGCGCCGCGGCGTGCGGCGCGACCCGACTTCTCCTTCGCCTGCGCACACCTTTCGCACACCTTCGCGTGCGATGACGCGCGGCTTGCCGGCACCCCACGACCGATGAATACGGACGGCGATCCTGCGCCAGGTTCGCGAAAACGCGCTGCGCGGCCACGTATAATGGCCGGATTCCGCGTCGCCCGCGGCCCGGCTGGGCCCATGCGGCGCTCGTTTCGCCGCCTGTCCGCCCGCTCGCGACGGCCGCGAACCGAACGCGTCCGCACGAGTCCAACCGGCGCGTTTCGCGTCGCCCGACGATTTCGGGCGAGTGCCCGAAACGCCCGCCGCCTTGCCGTTCAACCCTGCGCGTTTCGCACCGCACTTTCTGCCATCAGCCTGAATCGATCATGCGTCTGTCTTCCCAAGGCCTCAAGTCCCTCGCTTCCTCCATCGCCTTCGGCACCGCCGCGCGCAACGTCGCGCTCGGCGTGATGCTGCCTGTCGCGCTCGCGTCGACGATCGTCGTCGCCGAGGCCAAGCCGGCCGCCAAGGCCAAGGCCGCGCATGCGGCGCCGGCCGCCGAGCAGTTCACCGGCGCGCCCGCGACCTACATGCCGGGCGCAGTGCCGCCGCCGGGCGTGAATGCGCGCTCGTGGGTGCTCGTCGATGCGACCAGCAACACGGTGCTCGCGTCGGGCAATGCCGATGAGCGCGTCGAGCCCGCATCGCTGACGAAGCTGATGACGGCGTACCTCGTGTTCGAGGCGCTCGACAAGAAGAAGATCTCGATGGAGCAGATCGTCACGCCGAGCGAAGCCGTGCGCCGCGTCGGCCGCGACGAGTCGCGCATGTTCATCGAGGCGAACAAGCCGGTGTCGGTGCACGACCTCGTGTACGGGATGATCATCCAGTCGGGCAACGACGCCGCGATCGCGCTGGCCGAACTGGTCGGCGGCAGCGAAGGGCAGTTCGTCACGATGATGAACGACGAGGCGGCGCGCCTCGGCATGAAGGGCACGCACTTCGCCGACGTGAACGGCATGCCCGACCCGAACCACTACACGACGGCCGGCGACCTCGCGAAGCTGTCCGCCCACCTGATCCGCGATTTTCCGCAGTACTACAGCATCTTCTCGGAGAAGGAATTCAAGTACAACAACATCCGCCAGGGCAACCGCAACCGCCTGCTGTGGCTGGATCCGACGGTCGACGGCCTGAAGACGGGCCATACGCAGGCAGCCGGCTACTGCCTGATCGCGTCGGCGAAGCGCGCGATCCCGGGCGTGGACGGCCAGCGCCGCCTGGTGTCGGTGATGATGGGCGAGCAGAAGGAAAGCGAGCGCACGCAGGACAGCATGAAGATGCTGAACTACGGCTACAGCGCGTTCGATTCGGTGCGCCTGTTCAAGGGCGGCCAGGCGATGTCGACGCCGCGCATCTACAAGGGCAAGGAAAACACCGTGCAGGTGGGCGTGAAGGGCGACCAGTGGGCGACCGTGCCGCGCGGCCTCGGCGACAAGGTCAAGACGGAAGTCGACGTCAACGCGCCGCTGATCGCGCCGCTCGCGGCAGGCCAGCAGGTCGGCACCGTGAAGATCGTCGCCGACGGCAAGACGCTGTCCGAATTCCCGGTCGTCGCACTGCAGGCCGTGCCGGAAGCGGGTATCTTCGGGCGTATCTGGGACTCGATCCTGCTGATGTTCAGCAAGAAGAAGTAAGCACGACGGGCCTTTGTTTTCACGACTTCATCCCCATCTGTCATAGCCATGAGCCAAGCCGAATTCGAACCGATCGTCTACCTCAGCGTGTCGTCGCAGGAGGAAATGGTGCCGCTGTCGGAAGCCCGTGTACCGGTGCTCGACCGCGGGTTCATCTTCGGCGATGGCGTGTATGAAGTTGTCCCCGTTTATGCGCACGACGGCGCGCACGTGCCGTTCCGGATCGAGCAGCATCTGGCGCGGCTCGAGCGCAGCCTGAAGAAGATCGGCATCGCCAGCCCGCACGACGACGCGGGCTGGCGCGCGCTGATCGAGCGCGTCGTCGCGGCGAATGCCGAAGGGCTCGGCGACGGCAACGCGCTCGTTTACCTGCAGGTGACGCGCGGCGTCGCGAAGCGCGGCCACGCGTTTCCGGCGAATGCGGTGCCGACGGTGTTCGTGATGACGAGCCCGCTGCGCCTGCCGTCCGCCGACGAACGCGCGCAGGGCGTGCGCTGCGTGACGGCCGAGGACCGCCGCTGGCTGCATTGCGACATCAAGTCGATCTCGCTGCTCGGCAACGTGCTGATGGCGCAGCATGCGGCCGAACGCGATGCGTTCGAGACGCTGCAGCTGCGCGACGGCAACCTGACGGAAGGTTCGTCGTCGAACGTGTGGATCGTGAAGAACGGCGAGCTGCTCGCGCCGCCGCGCAGCAACAAGATCCTCGAAGGGATCCGCTACGCGCTGATCGAGGAGCTGGCCGACGAATGCAAGATCCCGTTCGTCGCGCGCGAAATCAGCGAAGTGGAATTGCGCGCGGCCGATGAGATCATGATCACGTCGGCCACGAAGGAAGTGCTGCCCGTCACGTCGCTCGACGATCTGCCCGTCCATGGCGGCAAGCCGGGCCCCGTATTCGCGGCGTTGTATGACGCGTACCAGCGTGCGAAGGCACGCGAGTTTGAACAGTTTGACCTAACCCGGAGAAAATGATGAGCGAACCGACCAAAACCATCGAGGTGACCGGCGCGATCGATACCCGGAAGGAGTCGCTGCTGGAGTTTCCGTGCGATTTCCCGATCAAGATCATGGGCAAGGCGCACCCCGAGTTCAAGGACACGATCTTCAAGGTCGTGGCCGTTCACGACAACGAGATCGACGTCGAGAAGATCGAGGAGCGCGCGTCGAGCGGCGGCAATTACACGGGCCTCACGATCACCGTGCGGGCGACCAGCCAGGAACAGCTCGACAACATCTACCGCGCACTGACCGGCCATCCGATGGTCAAGGTCGTACTTTAAGCGCCTTCCATCCTCCTTCCTGCGCGCACTCGGCGGGGGTCTTCCCCGCCGCGCGCCGCGCGTCCAGCTCGTCGCACAGCCGCTTGTATTCGGCGACTTCCTCGAGCAGCCAGGTCCTGAACGCCTGCACGCGCGGCGCGTTCAGCAGCGGCGGCGGACACACGAAAAAATAGTGCCACGGGCTCGGCCCGTCGATGTCGAACAGGCGCACGATGCGCCCGTCGAGCAGGTCGTGCACCGCGAGCGAGCGGCGCACGAGCGCGATGCCCTGGCCGTCGATCGCGGCCAGCAGCAGGTTCGACGAATCCTGGTACAGAATCCCCCGTTTCGGCTCGGTCAGCGTCTTGAGTCCGGCCGCGTCGAACCACGGCCGCCACAGCTCGTCGTCCGAGCGCAGCAGGTTGTAGTGCACGAGATCGGCGGGCGTTTGCGGCAGCTTGCCGCCGTTCAGCGTCGGCGCGCACGCCGGAAAGAACACTTCGTCGAACAGCGGCTCGACATGCAGCCCCGGATAACTGCCGTGGCCGAAGCGGATTGCGAGATCGACGTCGTCGCGCGCGAAATCGGTGAGCGAGTTGGTCGACTGCAGCTCGACGTCGATTTCCGGATGCCGTTCGATGAACGAGCCGATGCGCGGCGTGATGAAGCGCGCGGCGAACGATGACAGCATCGATACCACGAGCCGCCGGTCGCGGTCGCTCGCGCGCACGTCGCGCGTCGCGTCGGCGATGACCATCAGCGCGGTGCGGATCTGCTGCGCGTAGCGCATGCCGGCGTCGGTCAGGCACAGCCGCTTGCCGTTGCGCGTGAACAGCTGCACGCCGAGCTCTTCCTCGAGCGCGCGCACCTGGTGGCTGACCGCGCCGTGCGTGACGTACAGCTCGTCGGCGGCGCGCGAGAAATTCTCGTGACGGGCGGCGGCTTCGAACGCGCGAATCGCGTTCAGCGCAGGCAGCTGGCGGAGGTCCATTTGCTAATTTTCCTCACATCGACGTGAAAATTGGTCGTTTTGTCGGACGCCTTGAAGTGACTACGATTGTAGCCATCGAAGCACTTATTGGCGGAGTCGATCATGCAAGAAATTTCTTCAAGCATCACGTTCGAAATCCCGATGGGCGAAACCGTGCCGTTGAAGGTACAACGCAGCACGCGGCTGGTGGTGCAGTGCGGGCCGGTGTGGGCGACGCGCAGCAACGACGTCGACGATTACTTCCTGGTCGACGGCGAGACGCTGAAGCTGCGCCGCGGCGAGCGGCTGTGGCTCAGCGCGGAAGGCCGGGAGGGCGCGCGCGTGGCGTTCTCGGTGTCGCGGCCGCCCCGGGAAGTCGCGCTCGGCGGGCTGGCACGGCTGCGCGAACGCGTGAGCGCGCTGCTCCACGACGGATGGCGCACCGTCTGACCATCATTTCCTCCGACGGATACCGGCGATCCGTCCCCCCTCCGAGGCCGGCGAGACCGACGGGTTTTCGGTAAACTACCGCCCATGTCCGTTTCGCCGGTTTCCATCGTGTCCACGCCTGTTGCCGTTTCCGCATCGCCCGCCGGGTCCCCGGATCAGCCGGCCCCGCCGGTCACCGTGCGGTGGCGGGGCGTCGAGACTTACGAGACGAGCTTCGACGCGATGCGCGCGTTCACCGACACGCGCACGGCCGATACCGGCGACGAGATCTGGCTGGTCGAGCATCCGCCCGTCTACACGCTCGGCCAGGCCGGCGACCCGGCCCACCTGCTGGTGGCCGACAGCGGCGTGCCGCTCGTGAAGGTCGACCGCGGCGGGCAGATCACCTACCACGGCCCCGGCCAGATCGTCGCCTACCTGCTGCTGGACCTGCGCCGGCGCAAGCTGATGGTGCGCACGCTCGTGACGAAGATCGAGGAGGCCGTGATCGAAACCCTCGCGGCGTATAATCTCGCTTCGGTACGCAAGGCGGGCGCGCCCGGGATCTACGTGGCGTCCGGCGCGCACGAGGGCGCGAAAATCGCGGCCCTCGGCCTGAAGATCCGCAACGGCTGCAGCTATCACGGGCTGAGCCTGAACGTGAAGATGGATCTGCGCCCGTTTCTTGCGATCAACCCGTGCGGCTATGCCGGACTGGAAACTGTCGACATGGCGAGCCTCGAGGTTGCCGCCGACTGGAACGACGTCGCCCATACGCTGGTGCGCCGTCTGATCGCCAACTTCGACGGCGCATCCGCGGCCGCCGACAAGCCGCAGGCACTGGAACAACATTCGAATGACTGACGTTACCGCTTCCCCCGCACCGGCCGATCCGGCCGCGACCCCTGCCTACGATCCGACCGCCAAGCAGAAGGCGCAGGCGAAGACGGCGCGCATCCCGATCAAGGTCATTCCGATCGAAAAGCTGAAGAAGCCCGAGTGGATCCGCGTGAAGGCGGCCACCGGCAGCTCGCGCTTCAACGAGATCAAGACGATCCTGCGCGAGCACAACCTGCATACGGTGTGCGAGGAAGCGAGCTGCCCGAACATCGGCGAATGCTTCGGCAAGGGCACCGCGACGTTCATGATCATGGGCGACAAGTGCACGCGCCGCTGCCCGTTCTGCGACGTCGGCCACGGCCGTCCCGATCCGCTCGACGCGGATGAACCGAAGAACCTCGCGCGCACGATCGCCGCGCTGAAGCTCAAGTACGTGGTGATCACGAGCGTCGACCGCGACGACCTGCGCGACGGCGGCGCCGCCCACTTCGTCGAGTGCATCCGCGAAACGCGCGCGCAGTCGCCGGACACGCGCATCGAGATCCTGACGCCGGACTTCCGCGGCCGTCTCGACCGCGCGATCTCGATCCTGAACGCCGCGCCGCCGGACGTGATGAACCACAACCTCGAAACGGTGCCGCGCCTGTACAAGGAAGCGCGCCCGGGTTCGGACTACGCGCACTCGCTGAATCTCCTGAAGGACTTCAAGGCGCTGCATCCGGACGTCGCGACGAAGTCGGGCCTGATGGTCGGCCTCGGCGAGACCGAAGAGGAAATCCTGCAGGTGATGCGCGACCTGCGCGCGCACGACGTCGACATGCTGACGATCGGCCAGTACCTGCAGCCGTCCGAGCACCACCTGCCGGTGCGCGCGTACGTGCATCCCGATACGTTCAAGATGTACGAGGAAGAGGCGTACAAGATGGGCTTCACGCACGCGGCCGTCGGCGCGATGGTGCGGTCGAGCTATCACGCCGACCTGCAGGCGCATGGGGCGGGGGTGGTCTGAGCCCCCTTGCTTCGTCGACCTCTGACGAACCCGAAAAAAGCCCGCAGCGATGCGGGCTTTTTCGTTGGTGCGGCCGCCGCCCGCGCATTCGCACGGCAATCGCCACCCGACCGGACACGCAATCCGGTCGAGCATGAAAAGCAAAGCTGAAACAGCATCGATAGCTTCGCAGGATAAGTTCGCTCCCGCCGCGCGCAAAGCTCCTATAGTCGGCTCTCCCGCAGCAATGCCCGCATTCGAAGGAGAGCCGCATGTCCCGTTTCAGCTTCATCCGCCGCGCCGTCGTCGCGCTGACCGCCTTTGCCGCGCTGGGCGCGGCGCACGCCGAATCGCGCGAAGTCGTGATCGCGTACCAGGACATGGTCGTGCCGTGGCGCTATGCGCAGGCGAGCGGTGAAGTCGAAAAGGCGACCGGCTACAAGGTCACATTCCGCAAGCTCGACAGCGGCGCCGACGTGATCCGTGCGCTCGCATCGGGCTCCGTGCAGCTCGGCGAAGCCGGCTCGAGCCCGATCGCGGCCGGGCTGTCGCAGGGGCTCGACATCTCGCTGTTCTGGGTGCTCGACAACATCAACGACGCCGAGGCGCTCGTCGCGCGCAACGGTTCGGGCGTCACCAACATCGCCGCGCTGAAGGGCAAGAAGATCGGCGTGCCGTTCGTGTCGACGTCGCATTTCCATACGCTCGTCGCGCTGCAGGCCGCGGGCGTCAATCCGAACGACGTGAAGATCGTCAACCTGCGTCCGCCCGAAGTCGCGGCTGCGTGGGCGCGCGGCGACATCGACGCGACCTACATCTGGGATCCGGTGCTCGCGAAGGTCAAGCAGTCGGGCACCGTGCTCACGACGTCGGGCCAGGTTGCGAAGGAAAGCGGCAAGGCGACCTTCGACGGCTTCGTCGTGAGCCGCAAGTTCGCGCGCGAGAACCCCGAGTTCGTCACGCGCTTCGTGAAGGTGCTCGCGGCCGCCGATGCCGACTATCGCGCGCACGCTGCCGCGTGGAAGGTCGGCTCGCCGCAGGTCGCGGCGGTCGCGAAGGTGTCGGGCGCGAACGCGCAGGACGTACCGGCCAGCCTCGCGCTCTACGCGTTCCCGACGCCGGCCGAGCAGGCGTCGCCGACGTGGCTCGGCGGCGGTGCGCAGTCGGGCGCCGCGAAATCGCTCGCGGCCACGGCCACGTTCCTCAAATCGCAGGGCACGATCCAGACGGTGCTCGCCGACTACTCGGCCGGCGTCGATCCGCAGTTCGTGCAGAAGGCGGCGCGCTGAGCGCGGCCACCCACCCGTCGCGGAGTCCTGAACATGAGCACGCTGGAAGTCCGTCAGGTATCGGTCGACTATCCGGGCGAACGCGGCCGGCCGACGACGCAGGCGCTCGCGCGCGTCGACCTGCGCATCGAGGCCGGTGAATTCGTCGTCGCGCTCGGCGCGTCCGGCTGCGGCAAGACAACGCTGCTGAACTGCATGGCCGGCTTCGTCGCGCCGACGACCGGCGACGTGCGCGTCGACGGCGTCCCGGTCACGGGCCCCGGCGCCGATCGCGGTGTCGTGTTCCAGAAATACGCGCTGCTGCCGTGGCTCGACGTGCTCGACAACGTCGCGCTCGGGCTGCGCTTCGCACGCGTGTCGAAGGCCGAACGCGAAGCGCGGGCGCGGGAAATGCTCGCGCTCGTCGGGCTCGACAGGCATGCGCATGCGCGCGTGTACGAGCTGTCGGGCGGGATGCAGCAGCGCGTCGGCATCGCGCGCGCGCTCGCGAGCGACCCGCGCGTGCTGCTGATGGACGAGCCGATGGGCGCGCTCGACGCGATGACGCGCGGCACGATGCAGGCGCTCGTGCTCGACGTATGGGCACGCACCGGCAAGACGGTGTTCTTCATTACGCACGATGTCGAGGAGGCGCTGTTTCTCGCGACGCGTCTCGTCGTGATGACGCCCGGCCCCGGCCGGATCGCGGAAACCTTCGAACTGCCGTTCGCGCGCCGCTACGTCGAATCGCGCGATGCGCGCGCGGTGAAGTCTTCACCGGATTTCATCGCATGGCGCGAACGGCTGATCGCGTACCTGCATCGCGACGAGGCCGCCGAGGCGGTGGCGTGATGCACGAACTCGCGCGACAGGGCGCGTCGGTCGGACGCGGTCGGATCAGCACCTTGCACAGGCAGGACAGCATGAGCACGCAGGATTCTTGGGCGGCCGATCGCACGGCCGCGGAGCCCGGGCAGGATCAACGCGCGACGCAACGGCGTCACGCGGCGCGTCCGGCTCGCGCATCACATCGCTACCGGCTGCCGGGGCAGGGGAAGACGGCCGGGCTGAGCGCGGCGACGGTCGCGGCACTGGCACTGCTGTGGTGGGTCGCCACCCATCGCCAGTGGCTGCCGCCGCTGTTCCTGCCCGCGCCGGAAGCCGTGTGGACGGCATTCGTCGACGCATGGCACGGCCGCATCCAGGGCGGCCTGCCGTTGTCCGAGCATTTGTTGTGGAGCGCCGCGCGCGTGTTCGGCGCGTTCCTGCTCGCGACCGCGATCGGTGTGCCGGCCGGCATCCTGATGGGCGTGAGCCGCATCGCGCGCGGCGTGCTCGATCCGCTGCTGGAGTTTTACCGGCCGCTGCCGCCGCTCGCGTACCTGCCGCTCGTCGTGATCTGGTTCGGCATCGACGAAACGGCGAAGCTCGTCGTGATCTTCCTCGCGTGCTTCGCGCCGATCGCGATGGCGGCCCGCGCCGGCGTGCGCGCGGCGACGGTCGAGCAGATCAACGCCGCGTATTCGCTCGGCGGCAGCTTCGCGCAGATCGTGCGCCACGTGGTGCTGCCGGCCGCGCTGCCGGAGATCCTCACGGGGCTGCGGATCGCGATCGGATTCGGCTGGACGACGCTCGTCGCGGCCGAGATGGTCGCCGCGACGGCCGGGCTCGGGCAGATGGTGCTCAACGCGTCGAGCTTCCTGCGCACGGACATCGTCGTGATGGGCATCCTGATCATCGGCGCGATCGCTTGGCTGTTCGACCTCGCGATGCGGTGGGTCGAGCGGCGGATCGTGCCGTGGAAGGGAAGGGGCTGACGCCACGCAGGCGCGCGGACGACGTCCGCGTGCCGCCACGGCCCGCCACCCTCACTCTCCCATCGCAATCCCTTCCCGCCGCGGATCCGACCCGCCGAACCATACCGTCTGCCCCTGCACGTTCAGCCGCTGGATCCCCTGCAGCCCCGAGTTCATCTCGACCACCCGCACGTCGTGCCCGCGGCCCTTCAGCCCGTCGGCGAGCGCATCGGACACGCGGCCGCGTTCGAGCTGCGTCGGCCCGTTCATCGACCCGAAGTTCGGCAGCGCGATCGCCTGCTGCATCGTCATCCCCCAGTCGAGCACGCCGACCAGCGTCTTCGCGACGTGATTGATGATCGCGGGGCCGCCGGCCGAGCCGACGATCATCGTCACCTGCTTCGTCTTCTTGTCGAACACGAGCTCCGGCGACATCGCCGAGCGCGGCCGCTTGCCGGGCTGCACGCGGTTCGCGACCGGCCGGCCGTTGTCGTTCGACACGAACGAGAAATCGGTGAGCTGGTTGTTCAGCATGAAGCCGCGCACCATCAGCCGCGATCCGAACGCATCCTCGATGCTCGTCGTCATCGACAGCGCCTGGCCGTAGCGGTCGACGATCGCGATGTCGGAGGTCGACGGCAACTCGGGGCTGCGGTCGTCGGCCATCGCGAGCGTCGCGCCCTGCGGCGTGCCGGCCTGCGCGACGCCCATGCTGCTGTCGCCGATCAGGTGCGCGCGCTGCGCGAGATAGGTCTTGTCGGTGAGGCTCGCCCAGCTGCCGCCCGGCAGCGGCACGAAATCGGGATCGGCGACATAGCGCGCGCGGTCCGCATACGCGAGCCGCCCGGCTTCGCTGAACAGGTGTGCGGCGAACGGCGTCGGCTCGTAGCCGACGTCGTTGCGCACCGGCTTCTGCGCGCCGATCTGCTGCCAGTCGGGCATCGCTTCGAGGATGCCGAGCATCTGCGCGATCGCGAGGCCGCCCGACGACGGCGGCGGCATCCCGCACACCACCGAGCGCCGGTAATCCGCGCACAGCGGCGCGCGCACCTTCGCCTTGTAGCGCGCGAGATCCTGGAGCGACAGCAGGCCCGGGTTGGTCGGGTGCCTGCGCACCTTCGTGACGATGTCGCGCGCGATCGCGCCGCTGTAGAACGCGTTCGCGCCGCGGTCGGCGACTTGCCGCAGCACGGTCGCGAGCGCGGGGTTCTTCAGCACCGTGCCGGCCGCCTTCGGCGTGCCGTCCGGGTTGTAGAAGTACGCGCGCGCGGCCGGGTCGTTCTTCAGGTACTTGTCGTTGGCGATCAGCGTCGCGAGCCGCGGGCTGATCGTGAAGCCGCGCTCGGCGAGCCGGATCGCGGGCTGGAACAGCCGGCGCCACGGCAGCTTGCCGTGCGCACGGTGCGCGGCATCGAGCATGCGCAGCACGCCCGGCGTGCCGACCGAGCGCCCGCCGACGACACCTTCGTAGAAGCTCATCGGCTGGCCGGTCGGCCCGTAGAGCAGGCGGTCGGTCGCGGCGGCCGGCGCGGTTTCGCGGCCGTCGTACGCCTGCGTCGCCTTGCCGTCGAAGTACAGCATGAATGCGCCGCCGCCGATTCCCGACGATTGCGGCTCGACGAGCGCGAGCACCATCTGCGTGGCGATCGCCGCGTCGATCGCGGTGCCGCCCGCCTTCAGCATGTCGTAGCCGGCCTGCGTCGCGAGCGGATTCGCGGCCGCGATCATGAAGTGCTGAGAGGTCCAGCCCGGCTTGTCGGTCCAGCCGGACGACAGCTCGGGCGCATGGACGCCGGGCAGCGGCACGGCGGCGCCCGATGCGGCGGCGACGGGCACCACCGCGCCCGACGGCGGCGTGGACGGGGACGTGCAGCCGGCGTTGAACGCGACGAGCGCGACGGCGGCGAGCAGCGTCCAGGAGCGCGAATGCGGACGAATCCGGTCGAACATTGAACCCTCGGCAGCAGTGAATTCGAAGGAGGCGACGATGCCGGCGCAACGCGGCTGCCCGCCCCGGCGCGCTATTGTCGCCGCGCGGCCGGCGGGTTGTCACCCGACAGGAAACCCTGACGCATCGCGCCGGGCCCGCCCCGGCCGGTCTTTCCGGCCTGTTCGAGGATGAACTCTATGAACGTCGACGTCGCGCGCGTGTGGTGCCGGTTCGGCATGTAGAGCATGTACATGTGCGTGCCGAAGATGCTGAGCCGGTACGCGTCGAGCGACGTGACGACCGTGCCGCGCCGGATGTCGTCCTGCACCACGTAGTCGGGCACGATGCCGACGCCGATCCCGCCGAGGATCGCCTGCCGCAGGAACAGGAAGTTCTCCGAAATCAGCGTGGGCTCGAGCAGCACCTCGTGGCGCTCGTCGCCGAGATACGCGGCGATCCTGAGCTGCCGGCCCATCACCGTCGCGGTGACGACGGGAGAGGCCGACAACGCGCCGAGGCTCGCCGGCATCCCGTGCTCGGCCGCGAACGCGGCCGATGCGCACGCGACGTAGCGCACCGCGCCCATGTCGCGCGCGACGAGGTTCTGCGGCGGCTCGGGCATCACGCGCACCGCGATGTCGATTTCGTCGCGCATCAGGTCTTCCACGCGGTTCTCGAACACGACGTCGAGCACGATGCCCGGATGCAGCCGCTTGAACGCGAGCAGCCAGTCGGACATCACCATCTGCCCGTAGCCGCTCGGCACCGACAGCCGCACGCGGCCCTGCAGATCCTGGCCGAGCGTCGTCACCGACTCCTGCGCGGCGAGCAGTTCGTTGCGGATGCGCCGCCCGTGCTCGTACAGCTTCAGCCCGATTTCGGTCGGCTCGATGCGACGCGTCGTGCGCCGCACGAGCTGCTGGCCGATCGAGCGCTCGAGCTGGTTCAGCCGGTAGCTGACGTTCGCGCGGCTCATCTTGAGCCGCTGCGCGGCCTTGCTGAGATTGCCGGCGTCGAGGATCTCGACGAGCAGCGTCAGCGCGTTCAGGTCCATGCGTCGCGTCTCCTGGTCCGTCCCGTTTAACGGTCGGAAGCATTCAGTGTCAAGTCAGACTTGACAGCTTGTAAAAGCGGGAGGGAATTGTCAATGAATCTCGATCAATCGAGAATCGGGTCATGCCCGGCGTACGGCCGGATCTTGTCCCGCTTCGTGCGGGACCGGGGCAGGCGCCCCGGCGCCGCTCGCGTGGCCGCGAGCCACGAACCGGCGTCACGCGCCTGCCGCCGCGTCAAGGAGACACGATGAACTCACCCGCTTCCCCCACCGGCCCGGCCGGCACCGTCACGCGCGAGCGGCGCGACAAGGTGCTCGTCGTCACGATCGACCATGCGCCCGTCAACGCGCTGTCCGCCGACGTGCGGCGCGGCCTCGCCGACGCGCTCGACGCCGCGCAGGCCGACGACGCGATCCGCGCGGTGCTGATCGTCGGCGCCGGCCGCAACTTCATCGCGGGCGCCGATATCCGCGAATTCGGCAAGCCGCCCGTGCCGCCGTCGCTGCCCGACGTGTGCGAGCGGATCGAGTCCAGCGCGAAGCCGGTCGTGGTCGCGCTGCACGGCGCGACGCTCGGCGGCGGCCTCGAAGTCGCGCTCGCCGCGCATTACCGGCTCGCGGTGCCCGGCGCGAAGCTCGGGCTGCCCGAAGTCACGCTCGGCCTGCTGCCCGGCGCGGGCGGTACGCAGCGCGCACCGCGCCTGATCGGCGCGAAGGCCGCGCTCGACCTGATGCTGACGGGCCGCCACGCGAGCGCGGACGAAGCGCTCGCGCTCGGCCTCGTCGACCGCGTCGCACACAGCGACGACACGCTCGCCGAAGGCCTCGCCTACGCGCAGGAACTCGTGTCGCTCGGCGCACCGGTGCGCCGCACGCGCGACGCGCAGGGGCTGGCCGACCGCGCGGCCGCGCAGGCCGCGATCGACGCGGCACGGGCCGATCTGCCGAAGAAGTCGCGTGGCCTTTTCTCGCCCGCGAAGATCGTCGACGCAGTCGAGGCCGCGCTCACGCAGTCGTTCGACGCGGGGATGAAGCTCGAACGCAGCCTGTTCCTGCAGTGCATCGACAGCCCGCAGCGCGCGGGCCTCGTGCACGCCTTCTTTGCGGAGCGTGAAGCGGCGAAGGTGCCCGAGGCACGTCGCGCGAGCGCGCGGCCGGTCGAGCGGATCGGCGTGGTCGGCGGCGGCACGATGGGCGCGGGCATCGCGGTCGCGGCGCTCGATGCCGGGCTGCCAGTGACGATGATCGAACGCGACGAAGCGTCGCTCGCGCGCGGCCGCGCGCACGTCGAGAAGGTGTACGACGGCCTCGTCGCGAAAGGGCGGATGACACCGGCCGCGCACGCCGCGCGGCTCGCGCGTTTCAAGGGCAGCACGTCGTACGACGCGCTCGCCCAGGCCGACGTCGTGATCGAGGCCGTGTTCGAGGACATGGCCGTGAAAAAGGCCGTGTTCGCCGAACTCGCGCGCGCGTGCAAGCCGGGTGCGGTGCTCGCGACCAACACGTCGTATCTCGACATCGACGAGATCGCCGCGAGCATCGACGGGCCGGCCGACGTGATCGGCCTGCATTTCTTCTCGCCGGCCAGCGTGATGAAGCTGCTCGAGATCGTCGTGCCGGCGCGCGTGAGCGCCGAAGTGGTCGCGACCGCGTTCGCGCTCGCGAAGCAGTTGAAGAAGACGCCGGTGCGCGCCGGCGTGTGCGACGGCTTCATCGGCAACCGGATCCTCGCCGTCTATCGCACGGCGGCCGACTACCTGATGGAAGACGGCGCGTCACCGTACCAGATCGACCGCGCGGTGCGCGAATTCGGCTTCCCGATGGGGCCGTTCCAGGTCGTCGATCTCGCCGGCGGCGACATCGGCTGGGCGACCCGCAAGCGCCGCGCGGCGACGCGCGACCCGCGCGCGCGCTACGTGGAGATTTCCGACCGGCTGTGCGAGCGCGGCTGGTTCGGGCAGAAGACGGCGCGCGGCTACTACCTGTATCCGGACGGCGCGCGCGTCGGCACGCCGGACCCGGAAGTCGAGGCGATCGTCGCGCAAGAGCGCGCGAAGAAGGGCATCGCACCGCGCACGTTTACCCACGACGAGATCATGCGCCGCTACCTCGCGGCGATGATCAACGAAGGCGCGAACGTCGTGCACGAGAAGATCGCGCTGCGCCCGCTCGACGTCGACGCGGTGTTCCTGTACGGCTACGGCTTCCCGCGTTATCGCGGCGGCCCGATGCATTACGCGGACACGGTCGGCCTCGCGAACGTGCTCGCCGATATCCGCGCGTTCGCGAAGGAAGATCCGCTGTTCTGGAAGCCGTCGCCGCTGCTCGTCGATCTCGTCGCGCGCGGCGCGGATTTCGCGAGCCTGAACCGCCTCGACTGAACGCCAACCGCATTCGCCACGGACTGACGATGGACCTCAATTTCACTCCCGAAGAGGAAGCCTTCCGCACGGAAGTGCAGCGCTTCCTGCAAGCCGAACTGCCCGAGCGCATCGCGCGCAAGGTGAAGGGCGGCCTGCATCTCACGCGCGACGACATGCGCGAATGGCACGCGACACTCAACGCGCGAGGCTGGCTCGCGAGCCACTGGCCGCGCGAGTACGGTGGCCCCGGCTGGAGCGTCGCGCAGAAGTTCCTGTTCGACAACGAGTGCGCGCTCGCGGGTGCGCCGCGCATCGTGCCGTTCGGCGTGAACATGCTCGGCCCCGTGCTGATCAAGTACGGCGACGAAGCGCAGAAGCGCCGCTGGCTGCCGCGCATTCTCGACGGCACCGACTGGTGGTGCCAGGGCTATTCGGAGCCGGGCGCCGGCTCCGATCTCGCGTCGGTGAAGACGAGCGCGGTGCGCGGGCTTGACGCGCAGGGCGAGCACTACATCGTGAACGGCCAGAAGACGTGGACCACGCTCGGCCACTACGCGAACATGATCTTCTGCCTCGTGCGCACCGCGACCGACGTGCGCAAGCAGGAAGGCATCAGCTTCCTGCTGATCGACATGAACACGCCGGGCGTCGAGGTCCGCCCGATCATCACGCTCGACGGCGAGCACGAAGTAAACGAGGTGTTCTTCACCGACGTGCGCGTGCCGGCGGAGAACCTCGTCGGCGAGGAGAACCGCGGCTGGACCTACGCGAAATACCTGCTCACGTACGAGCGCACCAACATCGCGGGAATCGGCTTCTCGACGGCCGCGCTCGACCGGCTGCGCGCGGTTGCCGCGAAGGTCACGAAGAACGGACGACCGCTCGCGGACGACCCGTTCTTCGCGGCGCGCATCGCGCGCGTCGAGATCGAACTCGAGAACATGCGCACGACCAACCTGCGCGTGCTGGCGGCGGTCGCGGGCGGCGGGGTGCCGGGCGCGGAAAGCTCGATGCTGAAGATCCGCGGCACGCAGATCCGCCAGGAGATCACCGCGCTGATGCGGCGTGCGATGGGGCCGTACGCGCAGCCGTTCGTCGAGGAGGCGCTCGATGCCGACTACGACGGCGAGCCGGTCGGCCCGGACGAAGCGGCGAGCGCCGCGCAGCAGTATTTCAACAACCGGAAGCTGTCGATCTTCGGCGGCTCGAACGAGATCCAGAAGAACATCATCGCGAAGATGATGCTCGGGCTGTAACGAGGAGCGCGACGATGGATTTCCAGCACACAGAAGACCGCCGGATGCTGGCGGACACGTTGAACCGCTTCATCGCCGAACAGTATGCGTTCCCGGTGCGAGACCGCATCGCGCAGTCGGCCGAGGGCTTCGATCGCGCGATGTGGCAGCGCTTTGCGGAACTCGGCACGGTCGGCGCGCTGTTCTCGGAAGCCGACGGCGGTTTCGGCGGCGCGGGCTTCGACATCGCCGTGGTGTTCGAATGCCTCGGGCGCGGGCTCGTCGTCGAGCCGTTCCTCGGCGCGCTGCTCGCGGGCCGCGCGCTGTCGCTCGCCGGCGGCGACGCGCATCGCGAGCGGCTTGCCGCGCTGATCGACGGCAGCGCGAGCGCCGCGTTCGCGCACGACGAGCCGGGCTCGCACTACGAACTGACGACCGTGCGCACGCGCGTCGAACGCTCGGGCGACGGCTGGGTGCTCACGGGCGCGAAGGGCGTCGTCGACCAGGCCGCGCAGGCGGCGTTCTTCGTCGTCAGCGCGCGCGTGTCCGGGCAGGACGACGACGCGGCCGGCATCGGCCTGTTCGTCGTGCCGGCCGACGCGCCGGGCGTGTCGCTGCGCGACTACCGGAAGATCGACGGCGGCCGCGCGGCCGAAGTGCGCTTCGAGCGCGTCGTGCTGCCGGCCGATGCGGCGCTCGGCGCGCACGACGGCGAAGCGGGCGCCGAGTTGCTCGAACGCGTGCTCGGCTACGGGCTGCTCGCGCTGTCGGCGGAAGCGCTCGGCGCGATGGACGTCGCGAAGGAGCACACGCTCGAGTACCTGCGCACGCGCAAGCAGTTCGGGCTGCCGATCGGCAGTTTCCAGGCGCTGCAGCACCGGATGGCCGACCTGCTGCTCGAAGTCGAGCAGGCGCGCTCGGCCGTGATCAACGCGGCCGCGCAGCTCGATGCGCCGCGCGTGGTGCGCGAACGCGCGCTGGCCGCGGCGAAATTCAGCATCGGGCGGATCGGCACGCTCGTCGCCGAGGAGAGCATCCAGTTGCACGGCGGGATCGGGATGACATGGGAGCTGCCGCTGTCGCATTACGCGAAGCGCCTCGTGATGATCGATCACCAGCTCGGCGACGAGGATCACCATCTCGCGCGCTACATCGCGCTGTCGAAACAGTAAAGACGAACGACGCGAATGGAGGAGACAAGGATGACGAACGAATCGCGCGTTTTGCCGCTGGCCGGCGTGAAAGTGCTCGACTTCTCGCGCGTGCTCGCGGGGCCGTGGTGCGCGATGGTGCTCGCCGATTTCGGCGCGGAAGTGATCAAGGTCGAGCATCCGGTGCGCGGCGACGACACGCGCGACTGGGGCCTGAGGATCGGCGACACCGAAACGACCTACTTCAACAGCGTGAACCGCAGCAAGCGCTCGATCTGTCTCGACCTGCAGACCGACGAAGGGCGGCGGCTCGCGCGCGAGCTGGCCGCGCAGGCCGACGTGGTGCTTCACAACTTCAAGTTCGGCGGCGCGGAGAAACTCGGGCTCGGCTACGACGCGCTGGCCGAACTGAACCCGCGCCTCGTGCACTGCGCGATCTCCGGCTACGACCGCTCGGGCGCCGAGGCCGCGCGGCCCGGCTACGACCTCGTCGTGCAGGGCGAGGCCGGGCTGATGGCGCTGAACGGCGAAGCCGGCCAGCCGCCGCTGAAGTTCGGCGTCGCGGCGGTCGACCTGTTCACCGGCATGTATTCGGCGCAGGCGATCCTCGCGGCGCTGTACGAACGTCATGCGACGGGGCGCGGGCGGCGCATCGAGATGGCGCTGTTCGACTGCGGGCTGATGATCACCGCGTACTACGGGCTCGACGCGCTGCTGATGGGCGAGGACCCGCCGCGCTACGGCAACGCGCATCCGTCGATCGTGCCGTACGGCGTGTTCGACGCGGCCGACGGCCCGCTCGTGATCACGGTCGGCAACAACACGCAGTTCGCGCGCTTTTGCGACGCGATCGAGCGGCCCGACCTCGCCGCGGACGAACGCTACAAGACCAACCTCGGCCGCTCGGAGAACCGCGCCGACCTGCTGCCCGAGATTCGTCGCGAACTCGCGCGCCGTTCGCGCGCGACATTGCTCGCAGCGCTGGCCGACGCGGGCATTCCGTGCGGCGAAGTGCTCGGGCTGCACGAAGCGCTGACGTCGGAACGCGCGACGAGCGCGGGGCTCGTGACGCGGCAGCCGCATCCGGTCGCGGGCGGCGTCGACGTGCTGGCGCCGCCGTACCGGTTCGACGGCGCGCGGCTGCCGGTGCGCGGCGCGCCGCCGGTGCTCGGCGCCGATACGGACGATGTGCTCGGCGGCTGGCTCGGGATGTCGGCCGACGAGGTCGCGCGGCTTCGCGCGGATCGCGTCGTGTAATTCGATTTGCCGCCACGGCGCGGGCGGGGGAGTCGACGCGCGCCGACCATTCCACACAACACCCTCGCAATGACGAGTTGGAAATGGAGACACCATGGAGCTTTCCTTTATCGAATCGGTCACGGCGCGCCGCGACTACCAGCAGCTCGTGCGTGCGCGGCGCCGTTTCAGCTTCACGCTGACGGCACTGATGATCGCCACGTACTACGGCTTCATCCTGCTCGTCGCGCTCGCGCCGCACGTGCTCGCGGCGCCGTTGTATCGCGGCGCGACGACGACGGTCGGGATCGCCGCGGGCGTCGCGATCATCCTGGTCGCGATCGGGCTGACCGCGTGTTACGTGCTGCGCGCGAACCGTGCGTTCGACCGCCGCGTCGACGCGCTCCTGCAGCGTTCGTGAAGGAGGCCGACATGCGACGTACCTCGATCGCGCTCCGCGCGCTTGCCGTTCCCGCGGCCCTCGTGTCCTCCGCCGCGCATGCGGTATCGGTCGCGGGCCCGATGCCCGACAAGGTCGAACTGAACCCGGTCGCGATCGGGATGTTCTTCGCGTTCGTGTTCGCGACGCTCGCGCTCACGCGCTGGGCCGCGCGCCGCACGCGCTCGACGCGCGACTTCTACACGGCCGGCGGCGGCATCACCGGGCTGCAGAACGGGCTCGCGATCGCGGGCGACTATATGTCGGCCGCGTCGTTCCTCGGTCTGTCGGGGATGGTGTTCATGTTCGGCTTCGACGGGCTCATCTACTCGATCGGCTTTCTCGTCGGCTGGCCGTTCGTGATGTTCCTGATCGCCGAACCGCTGCGCAATCTCGGCAAGTTCACGTTCGTCGACGTCGTTGCGTACCGTTTCGCACAGCGGCCGATCCGGCTGCTGACGTCCGCGAATTCGCTGACCATCGTCGTGCTGTACCTCGTCGTGCAGATGGTCGGCGCGGGCAAGCTGATCCAGCTGCTGTTCGGGCTGTCGTACGGCACGGCCGAGCTGATCGTCGGCGTGCTGATGGTCGTCTACGTGTTCTTCGGCGGGATGACCGCGACCACCTGGGTGCAGGTGATCAAGGCCGTGCTGCTGCTGTGCGGCGCGACGCTGCTCGTCCTGCTCGCGCTCGCCGAATTCGGCTTCAGCGTCGACGAGATGTTCCGCCGCGCGGTGGCCGTGCATCCGGGCGCGCTGTCGATCATGGGCCCCGGCAAGCTGATCCGCGATCCCGCCAACGCGCTGTCCCTCGGCATCGCGCTGATGTTCGGCACGGCCGGCTTCCCGCACATCCTGATGCGCTTCTTCACGGTGCCGAACGCGAAGGAGGCGCGCAAGTCGGTGCTCTATGCGACCGGCTTCATCGGCTACTTCTATCTGCTGACCTTCGTGATCGGCTTCTCGGCGATCGTGCTGCTCGCGCAGCATCCGGAATTCTTCAAGCTGGGCGCCGACGGTTCCTTCAACCTGACGCACGACCTGCTCGGCGGCTCGAACATGGTCGCGGTGAAGCTCGCGCAGGCGGTCGGCGGGAACTGGTTCTACGGCTTCATCGCGGCGGTCACGTTCGCGACGATCCTCGCGGTGGTCGCGGGCCTCACGCTCGCCGGCGCGACGACGATCTCGCATGACCTGTACGCGCAGATGTGGGCGCGCGGCAAGCCCGACGAGCGCCTCGAGATGCGCATCTCGCGCGCGGCGACGATCGCGTTGTCGGCGGTCGCGATCGGGCTGTCGATCCTGTTCGAGCACGTGAACGTCGCGTTCATGGTCGGCCTCGTCGCGGCGGTGGCCGCGAGCGCGAATTTCCCGGTGCTCGCGATGTCGATCTTCTGGCGCGGGATGACGACGCGCGGCGCGGTGCTCGGCGGCGGCCTCGGCCTCGTGTCGGCGGTCACGCTCACGGTGCTGTCGAAGTCGGTGTGGGTCGACGTGCTGCATCACGCGCACGCGGCGGTGTTCCTCGACAACCCCGCGCTCGTGTCGGTGCCGCTCGCGTTCGTCGGGATCGTCGTCGGCTCGCTCGCGGATCGCGGCGAGCGTGCGCGACGCGAGCGCGCTGCGTTCGCGCAGCAGGAGTTTTATGCGCAGACGGGGGTGCTGGCGGGCGAGGCCGTGCGGCACTGATTCATCGGAAGAATGCGCCAATCCGTCCGAATCCCCGGACGGATATTTTCCGGAAATCCGGAAAGCCGGATTTCCTTGCCTGCCGCATTATGAGAAATACAATGAAAACAACGGTTTGAGGGGTTGCGGAAACCTGGCATCGACCTTGCGATATAAAGCGCACGGCCAACCCCCCGGCCGAACTACTACAGCAAGCAAGGAGACAATCGATGACCACTGCCTTCCTCCCCCTCCGGACGTCCTGAGGCATCGCTTGTTGCGGCACGGCAGCCGCGCGGGCGATTTGTTTCCTCTGACATTCGTCCGCGCGCGTGACGCCGTTTCCATCGGCTCATCTACTTCAGCAGGAATCATCGTGAAGAAGAAACCCTTCTACAAAGTGCTCTATGTGCAGGTGATCTTCGCCATCATCGTCGGCGTGATCCTCGGCCATTTCTACCCGTCGATCGCCACCGACATGAAGCCGCTCGGCGACGGCTTCATCAAGCTGATCAAGATGGTCATCGGCCCGATCATCTTCTGTACGGTCGTCACCGGCATTGCCGGCATGGAGGACATGAAGAAGGTGGGCCGCGTCGGCGGCAAGGCACTCCTGTACTTCGAGATCGTGTCGACCTTCGCGCTGGTGCTCGGCCTCGCGGCCACGCACATCCTGCGTCCGGGCGTCGGCTTCAACATCGATCCGGCGACGCTCGACGGCAAGGCCGTCGCGTCGTACGCGGCGAAGGCGCACGGGCAGTCGACGGTCGACTTCCTGATGCACATCATCCCGAACACGATGGTCGATGCGTTCGCGCAGGGCGAGATCCTGCAGATCCTGCTGATCGCACTGCTGTTCGGCAGCGTGCTCGCGCACCTCGGCGAGCGCGGCAAGGTCGTCACCGACTTCATCGACGGGCTCACGCGCGTGCTGTTCGGCATCGTGCACATCGTCACGAAGCTGGCACCGATCGGCGCGTTCGGCGCGATGGCGTTCACGATCGGCAAGTACGGTGTCGGCTCGCTGGTGCCGCTGCTCAAGCTGATCGGCACGTTCTACCTGACGTCGGTCGTGTTCGTGCTCGTCGTGCTCGGCACGATCGCCCGCGTCACGGGCTTCTCGATCATCCGCTTCGTGTCCTACATCAAGGAAGAGCTGCTGATCGTGCTCGGCACGAGCTCGTCGGAAGCCGCGCTGCCGCAGCTGATGGAAAAGCTCGAGAAGGCCGGCTGCTCGCGTTCGGTCGTCGGCCTCGTCGTGCCGACCGGCTATTCGTTCAACCTCGACGGCACCAACATCTACATGACGATGGCCGTGCTGTTCATCGCGCAGGCGACCAACATCGAACTGACGTGGATGCAGCAGCTCACGCTGCTCGCGGTCGCGATGCTGACGTCGAAGGGCGCGAGCGGCGTCACCGGCGCGGGCTTCATCACGCTCGCCGCGACGCTCGCCGTCGTGCCGACGATCCCGCTGTCGGGCATGGTGCTGATCCTCGGCATCGACCGCTTCATGAGCGAATGCCGTGCGCTGACCAACATCGTCGGCAACGGCGTCGCGACCGTCGTCGTGTCGGCATGGGAGAAGGAACTCGACCGCAACAAGCTGCGTCAGGCGCTGAAGGGCGGCGGCGAGGTCACGCCGACCGAGACGGCCGGCGTCTGACGTCATGAAGGAGCAGGCGGCGGCATCGCCCGCGGGCGGTGCGGCCCGCGGCGGCCAGGGCGGGCAGGTGGAGGCCTATGACACAATAGGCGATCCGCATCGCCAGGAAGCCTCGACCGTGACGCGCCGCCTGCTCATTCTCGTCGTGCTTGCCGCCGCGCTCGCCGCGGCGTGCACGCTGACGTGGACGATCACCTGGCGGCGCGGCGTCGCAGAGTTGCAGCGCAACGCCGCGGTGCGCGTCGACCGCACCACCAACGCGCTCAAGAGCACGCTCGACCGCTACGAATCGCTGCCTTATCTGCTCGGCAGCCATCCGTACGTGCAGGACCTGCTCGCCGAGCCGAAGCGCACCGACTACACCGCACGCGTCAACCGCTATCTCGAAGACCTCAACGAACACGCGCACGCGACCGTCACCTACGTGATCGGCGCGGACGGCCTGTGTGTCGCCGCCAGCAACTGGCGCGCACCCGACAGCTTCGTCGGGATCGAATACCGCTTCCGCCCGTATTTCCTCGATGCGATGAACGGCCAGGTCGGCCGCTTCTTCGGGATCGGCACGATCTCGCGTGATCCCGGCTACTACATCTCGCAGCCCGTGTGGCGCGACGGCAGGATCGCGGGCGTCGTCGTCGTGAAGCTCAACCTCGAGTGGTTCCAGGGCGCCGATGCGTCCGAGCCGCTCGTCGTCGCGGACGACCACGGCGTCGTGTTCCTGTCGTCGGTGCCCGCCTGGAAGTACCACACGCTGCGGCCGCTGACGGGGCCCGTCGCCGCATCGATCTACGAGACGCGCCAGTACGCGCAGCAGCCCGTCACGCCGTTGCCGCTGCGCATCGAGCAGGTGCTGGGCCCCGATGCGGAGATCGTGCGTCTCGGCGCGGGCCTGCGCGCGCCGCGCTACCTCGCGAGCAAGCGGCGGATCGGCGAGCCCGACTGGCTGCTCGTCACGCTGGCGCCGATCGCGCCCGTCGACGCCGACGCGCGCAACGCGACGATCGTCACGGGCTTCGGCTTCGTGTCGGTCGCGCTGCTCGCGTTCTACTGGCGGATGCGCCGCGCGCGCGTGCGCGAAATGATTCGCGGCCGCGCGCTGCTGCAGCAGGCGTACGCGGAGTTGAACCGGCGCGTCGAAGAGCGCACGGCCGACCTGTCGGAAGCGAACGAGCAACTGCAGAAGGAGGTCGGCGACCGGATCCGCGCGGAACAGGAACTGCGCGCCGCGCACGACGAACTGATCCAGGCGAGCAAGCTCGCCGCGCTTGGCCAGATGGCGGCCGGCATCACGCACGAACTGAACCAGCCGCTCGCGGCGCTGCGCAGTTTCTCGGACAACACGCGTGTGCTGCTCGATCGCGGCGAACAGGCGGCCGCGCGCGAGAACCTCGAGGCGATCGCCGCGCTCACGGAGCGGATGGGCAAGATCACGAACCAGCTGAAGCTGTTCGTCGGCCGCGCGAAGCCGCGCAACGAGCAGGCGCTGGTCGTGCGCGCGCTGCGCAGCGTGCTGTCGTTGCTCGACGAGCGCCTGCGCGGCGTCGCGCTCACGCTGACGTTGCAGGATGCGACCGTGTCGCCCGCGCACGATGCGCCGCTCGACCTGGCGCGCGACTATCCCGAGCTCGTCGCGCGCTGCGAGGACCTGCGCCTCGAACAGGTGCTGATCAACCTGCTCGGCAACGCGCTCGACGCGGTCGCCGGCGTGGCGGCGCCGGCGATCGAGGTGACGATCGGGGTGTCGGCGGCGACGCTGGCGATCGAGGTGCGCGACAACGGCTGCGGCATTGCGCCCGACCTGCTGCCGCGCCTGTTCGAGCCGTTCTTCACGACCAAGGAAATGGGGCGTGGGCTGGGGCTCGGGCTCGCGATCTCGTCGTCGATCGCGAGCGACGCGGGCGGGGCGCTGACCGCGCGCAACGCGCCGTCGGGCGGCGCGCTGTTCGTCTTGACGCTGCGGCGCGCCCGCACGCATCATCCGGACTCCGTGTCCGAGCCGGCGGGCTCGCGCTAGGCGCGCCATGCCGCCCGCCCGATCGGTGCACGATCGGTATCAACGCCGCCGCGCGCGCTGCCGCTGCGCGGCCCGTCAGGAGCAAGTGAGTACGATGGCCAACCGCCTGCAAGTGATCTATATCGAAGACGATGCGCTCGTTCGCCGGGCAAGCGTGCAGAGCCTTCAGCTGGCGGGGTTCGACGTCGCCGGCTTCGAGTCGGCCGAGACAGCCGAGAAGGCGATCGTCGCGGATACCGCCGGCGCGATCGTCAGCGACATCCGGCTGCCCGGCGCGAGCGGGCTCGACGTGCTCGCGCAGTGCCGCGAGCGCGTGCCCGACGTGCCCGTGATTCTCGTCACGGGGCACGGCGACATCTCGATGGCCGTGCAGGCGATGCGCGACGGCGCGTACGACTTCATCGAAAAACCGTTCGCGGCCGAGCGCCTGATCGAGACGGTGCGCCGTGCGCTCGAGCGGCGCGAGCTCGTGCTCGAGAACCACGCGCTGCGGCGCGAGCTGGCCGGGCAGAACGTGGTCGCGCCGCGCATCATCGGCCGCAGCCCCGCGATCGAGCAGGTGCGCAAGCTGATCGCGAACGTCGCGCCGACCGACGCGTCGGTGCTGATCAACGGCGACACGGGTGCCGGCAAGGAGCTGATCGCGCGCAGCCTGCACGAGCTGTCGCCGCGTCGCGACAAGCCGTTCATCGCGGTGAACTGCGGCGCGCTGCCCGAGCCGATGTTCGAATCGGAGATGTTCGGCTACGAGCCCGGCGCGTTCACCGGCGCTGCGAAGCGCCGGGTCGGCAAGCTCGAGTACGCATCCGGCGGCACCTTGTTCCTCGATGAAATCGAAAGCATGCCGCTCGCGCTGCAGGTGAAGCTGCTGCGCGTGCTGCAGGACGGCGTGCTGGAGCGGCTCGGCTCGAACCAGCCGATCCGCGTGAACTGCCGCGTCGTCGCGGCCGCGAAGGGCGACATGAGCGAGCTCGTCGCGGCCGGCACGTTCCGGCGCGACCTGCTGTACCGGCTCAACGTCGTGACGATCGCGCTGCCGCCGCTTGCCGAGCGCCGCGAGGACATCGTGCCGCTGTTCGAGCACTTCATGCTCGATGCGGCCGTGCGTTACGCGCGGCCGGCGCCGGTGCTGACCGACCGGCAGCGCGCGAGCCTGATGCAGCGCGACTGGCCCGGCAACGTGCGCGAGCTGCGCAACGCGGCCGACCGCTTCGTGCTCGGCGTGGCCGACATGCCGCAGGAGACGGGCGCGAACGGCGGCGACGCCGACAACGAGCAGACGCTGAAGGAGCGCATCGAGCAATTCGAGCGCGCGGTGATCGCCGAGGCGCTGAACCAGACGGGCGGCGCGGTCGCCGCGACGGCCGACCGGCTGCATGTCGGCAAGGCGACGCTGTACGAGAAGATGAAACGCTACGGGCTGTCGGCGAAAGGCGAAACCGAGCGCTGAAAAGCGAACGGACCGCAGAACCGGGTTGCCCGGTCGTGCGGTCCGTCGTGCGGAGGAGGGCGCGGCGCGCGGCCCTTCGAGCCGGATCGGGCGGCGCTCAGGCCGCGTTGCTGTCGAGTGCCTTCTTGAGCAGTGCGTCGAGCTCCGCGAACTGCGGTGCGCCGACGTAGCGCTTCAGGATCTTGCCGTCCTTGTCGACGACGAAGGTCGTCGGCGTGAGCTGCACGTTGCCGAACTGCTTCGCGACGCTGCCGTCGTCGAGCGCGACCTTGAACGGCAACTGGCGCGTCTGCGCATAGTTCGCGACGTACATCGGCGGATCGTAGTTCATCGCGACGGCGACGAACTCCAGCCCCTGACCCTTGAAGCGATTATAGGTATCGACCATCTGCGGCATTTCCTGCATGCAGGTCGCGCAGCTCGTCGCCCAGAAGTTCACGAGATAGACCTTGCCTTTCAGGTCGCCTGCGGTCGAGACCTTCTGGCCCGACAGCAGCGTGAACGTGGCGTCCGGCACGGTGGACTTGCCGTTGAACGCGAAGAAGCCGGCCACGGCGATCGCCGCGACGACGGCGGCGGCGACGATGTAGCGGACGGGTCCGGCGCTGCGCCGGGCGGGAGGCGTGGTGTTCATCTGGTGCTCTCGGAGTCGGTCGATGACGCGGATCGAAGCAAAGGACATCGAAATTCGGCGCTCATTTTAGCGCGAATGCGGGATGTGCACCGACGGCGGCCACGCATCCCGGAATTCACGTTCGGCGGATAATGCCCGTTTTGCCTGCCCGCTCCACGCCATGCCGAAGGAAGTCACCGATTCGTTGCGCCCCCTTTTTCGCCCGCTGCGACACTTCGCCGCGCTCGCGTGCATGAGCGTCGCGCTGGCCGCGTGCTCGCCGTCGTACGACTGGCGCACGCTGCACAACGACGCCGGCTACACCGTCGACCTGCCGGCGAAGCCGACCGTCGAGCAGCAGCCGGTGGCGATCGGCGGCGCGTCGATGCCGATGCGGATGCAGGCCGCGCACGTGGACGGCGCGGTGTTCGCGGTCGGCACGCTGACGCTGCCGGACGACAGCGACGACACGCGCCGCGCGGCGCTCGAGTTCCTGCGCACCGGGCTGTCGCGCAACCTCGACGGCGCGCCGCAGACGGCTGCGGTGCCGGTGCCGCTTGCGGCCGGCGGCGCGGTGAA
>NZ_QOBB01000084.1:0-28310 GCF_024704855.1 Burkholderia sp. HAN2018
CGGAGGCCGGCCGGAAGGCCGTTCAGGCCGGCGCGCACGCGTCGAGCAGCCAGCGCCGGAACACGTGGGTCGCGTCCGGCTCGGGCCGCTGCGGCGGCCGTACGAGGAAGTAGCCGCGCGACGTGACGACCGGCGCGTCGAGGAGCTTCACGAGCTGCCCGGACGCGACGAGTTCGTCGACGAGCGGCGCCCAGCCGAGCGCAACGCCTTCGCCGAGCAGCGCCGCATGGATCACGAGCGCATAGCTGTTGAAGGTCACGCCGCGCGCGGCGGCTGCCGTGTCGAGGCCGTGCGCGTCGAACCAGCCGGACCACGACAGCCAGCGCTCGGGGCGCGTCGGCTGCACGTGCAGCAGCGGCAACGCGAGCAGGTGGTCGGCCCGGGCGACGTGCGGGTGCGCGTCGCGGAACGCGGGCGAGCACACGGGCGTGACCGATTCCGGAAAGAGCCGCGCGGCCGTGCACGACGGCCAGTGGCCGTCGCCGAACAGGATCGCGATGTCGCCGTGGTCGCGCTGCGCGTCGTAATCCTGCGACGTGACGACCCGCACGTCGACATCCGGCATCACGCGCTTCAGCCCGGCCAGGCGCGGCATCAACCAGTAGGTGGCGAAGCCGAAGTCGGTGACGATCGTGAGCGCGCCGTGCTCGCGGCGCGCCCGCAGTGTCGCGGTGGCGCCGCGCAGCGTGTCGAGGCTCAGCCGCACCGCTTCGTACAGGCACTCGCCGTCGGCCGTCAGCGTGACGCCGCGCGGGCTGCGCTCGAACAGCGGCACGCCCAGTTCGGCCTCGAGCTGGAACACCTGCTGGCTCACGGCCGGCTGGGTGGAGCCGAGCTCGCGCGCGGCGGCCGTGAAGCTCGCGAGCCGGGCAGCCGATTCGAACGCGCGCAGCGCCTGCATCGACGGTAACGGTTCGGATTTCGACATAAGTCCCTCTAATGGCCCCATAAGGGCCGGACGCCTTCCCGCGCGAATTCGGGCGGGCGATAGTGCATCGGACGGTGCGGCACACGTGCTTCACGGGCTGCTTCAAAGGCTGCTTCAAAGGCTGCTTCACGGCCCGCTTCACATTCTGCTCCACGGTGGGGCACGCAACGCATTCCGCGATTCTAGCCAGCGCGGCGTGCCCGCGCGGCACTTTCGTCGGGCCGCTTCCGTCATGCCGGACGTCTCGCTGCGCGAGCGGCGCGCCGTTCCATTCGAACACCGTTTTCCCCACGACTGCCGATGACGAACCCGACACCCAACATCCTGATCCTGATGGCCGACCAGCTCACGCCGTTCGCGCTGCCGGCCTACGGCAATCGCGTCGCGCGCACGCCGACGCTGGACCGTCTCGCCGCGCAAGGCGTGGTGTTCGACGCCGCCTATTGCGCGAGCCCGCTGTGCGCGCCGTCGCGCTTTTCGCTGCTGACCGGCAAGCTGCCGTCGGGGATCGGCGCCTACGATAACGCCGCCGAATTGCCGGCGCAAACGCTGACGTTCGCGCACTATCTGCGCGCGGGCGGCTACCGGACGATGCTGTCCGGCAAGATGCATTTCTGCGGGCCCGACCAGTTGCACGGCTTCGAGGAGCGGCTCACGACCGACATCTATCCGGCCGATTTCGGCTGGGTGCCCGACTGGGACAGCCCGGCGGAGCGGCCGAGCTGGTATCACAACATGAGTTCGGTACTCGACGCGGGCCCGTGCGTGCGCACCAACCAGCTCGATTTCGACGACGAGGTCACGTTCGCCGCGAAGCAGAAGCTGTACGACGTCGCGCGCGAGCGGGCGGCCGGGCACGATGCGCGGCCGTTCTGCATGGTCGTGTCGCTGACCCATCCGCACGACCCGTATGCGATCACGCGCGAATACTGGGATCTCTATCGCGACGACGAGATCGACCTGCCGGCCGTGCGCCTCGACGCGGCGGAAAGCGACCCGCATTCGCAGCGGCTGCGTTTCGTCTGCGAGAACGACCGCACGCCGCCCACCGACGAGCAGATCCGCGCCGCACGTCGCGCGTACTACGGCGCAACCTCGTACGTCGACACGCAGTTCGGCAGCGTGCTGGCCGCGCTCGAACAGTGCGGATTCGCCGACGACACGATCGTGATCGTCACGTCCGACCACGGCGACATGCTGGGCGAACGCGGGCTCTGGTACAAGATGACGTTCTTCGAGGGCGGCTGCCGCGTGCCGCTGATCGTGCATGCGCCGGGCCGCTTCGGCGCCGCGCGCGTGCGCGGGCCGGTGTCGCACGTCGACCTGCTGCCAACGCTCGTCGACCTGGCCGGCGCCGCCCCCGCCGGCGGCTGGCCGGACCCCGTCGACGGGGCAAGCCTCGTGCCGCACCTGAACGGCACGCCGGCGCACGAAGTTGCGCTCGGCGAATACCTCGCGGAAGGTGCGGTCGCGCCGGTCGTGATGATCCGCAGCGGCGACTGGAAGTACGTGCATTGCCCGGCCGATCCCGACCAGCTCTATCACCTTGGCGACGACCCGCGCGAGCTGACGAACCTCGCCGGCGCGCCGGAAGCCGCGGACGTGCTGGCCGCGTTCCGTGCGCAAGCCGCGCAGCGCTGGAACCTGCCCGAACTGGATCGGCAGGTGCGCGCGAGCCAGCGGCGCCGCCGCTTCCATTACGCGGCGACGACGCAGGGCCGCATCCACGCGTGGGACTGGCAGCCGTTCACCGACGCGAGCCAGCGCTACATGCGCAATCACATCGAACTCGACACGCTCGAGGCGATGGCGCGCTTTCCGCGCATCGGGCGTTGAACGGACCACATCGCGATCATTGAAGAACGACGGAGGAAGCGAACCATGAAACGGCAACGCAATGCAGCAATCCGAAGGATCGGCGCGGCGCTCGCCGCCGCCGCGTGCGTGGCGGCGACGCAGCCTGCGCACGCGGCCGACCCGCAGACGTGCGGCGACGTGAAGATGGCCGCGCCCGGCTGGACCGACATCGATGCGACGAACGCGATGGCGGGCGTCGTGCTGAAGGCGCTCGGCTATCGGCAGGACGTGGCGAACCTGTCGGTGCCGATCACGTACCAGGGGCTCAAGAAAGGGCAGGTCGACGTGTTCCTCGGCAACTGGATGCCCGCGCAGGCGCCGCTCGTGAAGCCGTTCGTCGACGAGAAGTCGATCGACGTGCTGCACGCGAACCTGAGCGGCGCGAAGTTCACGCTCGCGGTGCCCGACTACGTGGCCGCCGCCGGCGTGCATACGTTCGCCGATCTCGCGCGCCATGCGGACCGCTTCGGCGGCAAGATCTACGGGATCGAGCCCGGCGCGCCCGCGAACCAGAACATCAAGCGGCTGCTGTCCGACCATGCGCTCGGGGCCGCGAACTGGTCGCTCGTCGAATCGAGCGAGACGGGCATGCTCACGCAGGTCGAGCGCGCGGTGCGCGACAAGCGGTGGATCGTGTTCCTCGCGTGGGAGCCGCATCTGATGAACACGAAGTTCCACCTGACCTACCTGTCGGGCGGCGATGCGTATTTCGGCCCGAACTACGGCGGCGCGACGGTCAATACGGTCACGCGCGCCGGGTTCGCCGGCCAGTGCGCGAACCTGGCGCGGCTGTTCCGGCAGATGACGTTCTCCGTCGACGTCGAGAACCGGATGATCGCCGACATGCTCGACCACAAGACGTCGCCCGCGCTCGCGGCGCAGCGTGTGCTGAAATCCGACCCGGCGCTGGTTGCCGGCTGGCTGGACGGCGTGACGACGGCGGCGGGCGCTCCGGGCCTGCCGGCGGTGCGCGCGGCCCTCGACGGGCACTGATTCCCTCCTTCCGGGCGGCCGGTTTCGACCGCGCCGCCCGTCTACGTGTTTTCCCGAGCGGGTCGCATCGTGACCATTTGGTGTCGCCTTCAGACGGGTGACGCGAAATATGGGTTTGTATTTTTCGCCAATGGCTGCGTTATTGCGGAAAACGAAATGCCGAAGCCAGCGGGCGTACCGAATTCGAATCCACCGGCGCATCGCAGCACGCGCCGGGACGAGATTCTTTCCATCGAACGGTTCAGGGAGGGTGGTCGACAATGAAGCACACCAAAGTTGCCGTAGCCGCCGCGCTTGCATGCGCGGCCTGCGTGCCTGCCATCGGGCATGCGCAGAGCAGTGTGACGCTGTACGGGATTCTCGACGCGGGCATCACGTACGTGAACAACACGGGCGGCTCGCACGTGGTCAAGTTCGACGACGGCGTCGCGTACGGAAACCGTTTCGGCCTGAAGGGCACGGAAGACCTCGGCGGCGGCCTGAAGGCCGTGTTCACCCTCGAGAGCGGCTTCCGCCTCGGCACCGGGCAGCTCGGCTTCGGCGGCGCCGAATTCGGCCGGCAGGCGTATGTCGGCCTGCAGAACGACTGGGGCACGCTGTCGTTCGGCAACCAGCTCGACATCACGAACGAACTCGTGTCGATCTACAACATCTCCGCGTGGGGCAGCGGTTATGCGATCCACCAGGGCGACTTCGACCGCTTCAACGGCGACCGCCTGCCGAATTCGGTGAAGTTCCTGTCGAACGACCTCAGCGGCTTCAAGTTCGGCGCGATGTACTCGTTCGGCAACGTCGCCGGCAACTTCCACCGCAACAGCGCATGGAGCGCGGGTGCGAGCTTCACGAAGGGCGACTTCTCGATCGGCGCCGCGTACACGCGCCTGAACAACCCGAACGGCATCTATGCGTTCGACCCGTACGCGATGATCGGCACGCACACGTTCCTCGGCCAGCAGACCGTCACCGTCGATCCGGCGACCGGCGCACGCACCGACCTGTTCGCGAACACGCCGATGAACGTCGACAGCCAGGGCACGTTCGGCATCGGCTCGAGCTACACGATCGGCAAGCTGACGCTCGACGCCAACTTCTCGTACACGACGATCAAGGGTTTCGGCCAGTCGTCGCACATGCAGGTGTATGAAGGCGGCGGCCTGTACCAGTTCACGCCGGCGCTGAGCCTGATCGCGGGCTACCAGCACACGCGCTTCGAAGGCCATCACTGGAACCAGGGCACGGCGGGCCTGCATTACCTGCTGTCGAAGCGTACCGACGTGTATATCTCCGGCGATTACCTGCGCGCGTCGCAAGGCGTCGATGCGGTGGTCGGCTACAGCTTCACGCCGTCGACGACGCAGACGCAGGCCGACGTGCGGATCGGGATGCGCCATTCGTTCTGAGCGGGGTGGTGTGAGGTTGTGACGTCTTCAGCGAGGTCTCTCTTTGGCGCGAACCGAGGTTCGCGCTTTTTTTTGCCTGACTGGGGTGAGCGGGCACGAGAGCCGTCCGGTCACGGCCCGCTGCCGGACGACTGTCCGACGGTATTGACCGGTGCCGTCTATAGACGCTAGCATCGTCCCCATGCTTGATCGCGCCCGTTTCCTCTCTTCGCTGCTCCGCGCATGTTGTCAGAACATGCCAGGGGGAAGTTGCGTCCAGCGAACTCGCTGAACATTCAAGCAATCGCCTTCCGGCCGCCTGTGATGCAAGACAGGCGGCCTTTTTGTTTTTGGGGCCGACACCTTCGGACGGAGAAACTCGATGCCGCTTGCGCTGTATGACACCTGGTCGCGTACCGTACGCCCGTTCACGCCAATCCGGGCCGGGCAGGTCGGCATGTACTGCTGCGGCCCCACGGTCTACGACGACGCCCACATCGGCAACCTGAGAACCTACGTATTCGAGGATCTGCTGCGCCGCGTACTGGTGCGCAACGGATACGAGGTGCGACACGTCGTCAACATCACCGACGTCGGCCACCTGACTTCGGATGCGGACGAAGGCGAAGACAAGATGGAAAAGGGCAGCCGCCGGACCGGCGAATCGGCGTGGGCCATCGCCCGGCGCTACACCGACGCTTTCGTGCGGGACTGGCGCGCGCTCCACCTGCTCGAGCCGACGGTCTGGTGCCGCGCCACGGATCACATCGCCGAACAGATCGCGTTCATCGATACGCTCGACCGGGGCGGCTACGTCTATCGCACGGACGACGGCCTCTACTTCGACACCAGTCGGCAGGATGACTACGGTTATCTCGCGCGGCTCGACCGCGCGGGGTTGCAGGCGGGCAAGCGGGTCGCGCTGGGCGACAAGCGGAGCATCACGGATTTTGCGTTGTGGAAGTTCAGCCCGGCCGGCGTCAAGCGGCAGATGGAATGGGACAGCCCGTGGGGGCGCGGCTTTCCGGGCTGGCATATCGAATGCTCGGCGATGTCGGCGAAGTATCTCGGGACGTTGTTCGATATCCATTGCGGCGGCGAGGATCATATCGCCGTGCATCACAGCAACGAGATCGCGCAGACGCGGGCGGCCCACGGCACGAACCTCGCGAATTACTGGATGCACGGGCACTTCCTGACGCTCGACGCCGATGCCAAGATGTCGAAGTCGAGCGGCGATTTCGTTCGTCTGCAGACCTTGCAGAGCCGGAATATCGACCCGCTCGCGTACCGTTACCTGTGCCTGACGGCCCATTACCGGAGCAAGCTGCATTTCACATGGGCGTCGCTCGACGCCGCGCACACCGCGCTGAACCGGCTTCGGCACCTGTATGCCGGCTGGCCGGACGGAGGGCGCGTCGATGCGGATTTCGCCGCGCGATTCGACGCCGAAGTGAACGAGGACCTGAATCTGCCCAGGGCGCTCGCGGTGCTCTGGGATCTGGTCAGGAGCAACTTGCCACCCGCGACGCTGAAAGCGACCGTGGACAGCTTCGACGCCGTGCTGGGCCTCGGTCTGCGCGCATGGCGGCCGGTTGCGCCCGACATTCCGGAATACGTTCGCGGGTTGCTCGCCGAACGCGAGCGCGCGAGAGCGGACAAGGACTGGGTGCAGGCCGACCGGATACGGGAAGCGTTGAGCGCGCAGGGTTGGCGAGTCGAGGACACCCCGGAAGGTCAACGCCTGTTCGGCATCGCCGGCGGCGCGACCGACGAGGGCGTTCCGCCTCGCTGAAGCCCGCGGCCGCCTGCATCGGAAGATCCCGTGCCCGAGCCGCCATCCGGCGGCCGCGATCGACGCGGCCGCCGGATGCGTCGCTCCCCGAGTCCGCGCGATGTTGCGGGCCACGTCCCCGGCCGGTTTTGCGCGCTTGGCATATCATCGCGATTTCGCCGCGTCCGTACCGTTGTCGCGCGCATGCATCGGCGTGCGCAGTCGCTTTCCCGAACGGTGCCGGCGTGCCGCGCCGACCGCCGAAACCTCGATGACCGACTCCGTGCCCGATCCCAGTCCTTTATCCCCGTTGCCCGTCAACCTGTTCCGTCACGCACCGTTCCAGCGCTTCTGGGGCACGCGCGTGATGTCTTCCCTGGCTTTCCAGATCCTGTCGGTTGCAATCGGTTGGTACGTCTACGCGCTCACGCACAGCGCGTTCGCACTCGGTCTCGTGGGCCTCGCGCAGTTCGTGCCGATGTTCGCGCTGACGCTCGTCGTCGGGCAGGTGGCCGACCGCTACGACCGCCGGCGCATCGCGACGATCTGCCAGGCCGTCGAGGCGCTGGCCGCCGGCGTGTTCCTGCACGGTGCCGCGCAAGGGTGGCTGGCCGCGCCGGCCGTGTATGCGCTCGCGGCGATCGTCGGCACGGCCCGCGCGTTCGAGTCGCCGTCGGTGTCGTCGCTGCTGCCGGCCGTCGTGCCGCGCAGCGACCTGCCGCGCGCGACCGCGTTGTCGACCTCGGCGAACCAGGCCGCGCAGATTCTCGGGCCCGCGTTCGGCGGGCTGCTGTATGGCGTCGGCGCGCCCGTCGCGTTCGGCACGAGCGTCGTCGCGTTCGCGGTCGCGGCGGTGTTGAGCGGCACGATTCCGCTGCGCGGCGCGCCGCCCGCGCGCGAACCGGTGACGCTCCGTTCGGTGTTTTCAGGCATCGCATTCATCCGGCGCGAACCGGCGATCCTCGGCGCGCTGTCGCTCGACCTGTTCGCGGTGCTGTTCGGCGGCGCGACCGCGCTGCTGCCGATCTACGCGCGCGACATCCTGCAGGTCGGGCCATGGGGGCTCGGAGCGTTGCGCGCGGCGCCGGCGGTCGGCGCGCTCGCGGGCACGCTGTGGCTCACGCGCTTTCCGCTCAAGGGCCGGCCCGGCCGCGCGATGTTCGGCGGCGTGATCGCGTTCGGCATCGCGACGATCGTGTTCGGGCTGTCGAGGAATTTCGTGTTGTCGCTCGTCGCGCTGGCAGCGCTCGGCGCATCGGACGTGGTGAGCGTCGTCGTGCGCCTGTCGCTCGTGCAGCTGCGCACGCCCGACGACATGCTCGGCCGTGTCAGTGCCGTCAACTCGCTGTTCATCGGCACGTCGAATCAACTCGGCGAATTCGAATCGGGTGTGACGGCCGCATGGTGGGGCGCGCCGGCCGCGATCGTCGTCGGCGGCGCGGCGACGATCGCCGTTGCACTCACGTGGATGCGGCTGTTCCCGCAGCTCACGACCATGAAGTCGCTCGAGCGCGACGCGTGACGGACGTCACGCGTCCTGCGTCACGCGCACGGCCGTGCCGTAGCAGAGAACTTCCGTGACGCCCGAGCCGATCTCGGTCGAGTCGTAGCGCATCGCGACGATTGCGTTCGCGCCGAGCTTGCGGGCGTCGGCGAGCATCTTGTCGAAGGCCTGCTGGCGGGCTTTTTCGCACAGCGACGTGTAGAGCGTGATGTTGCCGCCGAAGATCGTCTGCAGCGATGCGCCGAACGAACCGACGATCGAGCGCGAGCGCACGACGATGCCCTGGGCGACGCCGAGCGAGCGAACGGTCGTGTGGCCGGGCAGGTCGAACGCGGTCGTGACCCGGGCGGGCGACAGATCGTCGATGGAGCGGGAGAAATCGGTCATGGCGGGAAGCGTGTAGCGAAGTGGTCGAACGGGGATTCTATCCGGACGAGGCGGCGTACCCGGTTCGACGACGGGGCAACGCCGCGACCGCGGAGAACGCTTCGCGACGGAAGCATATGCAAACCGCGAGCACACGCTTCCGTCATTTCCGGACGAACAGCCCGGCCGCACGCCGTCAGGGCGTCACGGTCGCACTGCCGTTGCCGCCGAGATCGACCGCGTAGGCCAGCGCGAGCTTGCCGAACTTCAATGCATGGTTCGCCTGCCGATCCGAATTCTCCAGCGTGTCGTTCACGGTATGGATATACGGACTGTCGTTCTGATCGGCCTCGAACGGAAACGACGCCGGATACCCTTGCGCATTCCACGACGCATGATCCGAGCACGCATACCCGCACTGCGACGTGCCGATCGCGAGTTCCGGCAGGTAGGTCTTCGCCAGATTCGTCAGGTAGGTGTTCTGCGACGCGTTCGTGTAGTCGGTGATCAGGTAGATGTCCTTCGGGTCGCCCTTGTAGTTCGTCATGTCGAGCTGCAGCACGCCGACCACGTTCGCGTTTTGCGCACGAAACTGCTTCGCGATCGCCTTCGAGCCGAGCAGGCCGGCTTCCTCGGCCGCGTACCCGACGAACTTGATCGTCCGCTTCGGCCGGTAGTTGTTCGCCAGCAGCACGCGCAGCGCTTCGGTGAGGCTGGCGATGCCCGACGCATCGTCGTCCGCGCCGGGCGAGCGCGTGTTTTCCGTCGTGCGCCCGACCGTCGAATCGAGGTGGCCGCCCAGCACGACGGTGCCCGCGGCCGGATCGCTGCCGCGGATCGTCAGGATCACGGATTTCTGCGGAAAGCCCGTATGCGCGAACTGCTCGACGGTGATGTCGGCGCGCGAACCGGCCAGCTGCTTCCACTGCAGCGCGAGCCAGTCCGACGCGGCGACGCCGTGCGACGTCGTGTAGTAGCGGTTCGTGAAGCCGGACAGCGACGTGATCGTGCCGACGATGTTGCTGGCCTGCAGCTGCTGGATCCACGTGCCGATCTGCGGCGCGTTCGAAACCTTGTACGTGGAAGCCGCGGCCTGCTTCGCGAGCGGCGTCGGCAACGGCTGAAGTGCCTGGCGCGCGTCGTCGAACGAGTCGTGCACGACATAGCCGGGCCCGTGGCCGCGCGTATGGTGGACGGCGTGGGCCAGCTCGCCGAGCCGCGAATCGTCGATTTCGACGACGTGCACGGTCTCGCGGCGCGCCGTGCCGTCGGCCGCCTTGCCGACGTCGAGGGTCGTGCTGTATTGCGCGGTGGCGCTTGAGTCGATGCGTTGCAACTGGCGGAACGCCGCGTCGCCGAGCGTGATCCATACCGGCGTCGCGTGCGCGGCGGCGGTCAGCAGCATGGCGCCCAGCGCGGCGCTCAGGCGGGTGAGTTTCAGAGTAGGCATGTTCGATCTCGTGAGGATGGCGATGTCGATGAAGGGAGCGCGTCACAGGTCGTGCGATGCGCCCCCGCCTGCTGCGGGATTACGACTTCTTCGGTACGGTCACGCCGTACGTGCAACTCTGGTTGTACGCATTGCCGATCGCGGTCAGCTGCGCGCTGCTGTAGCCGAGCGCGGACGCGGCCGTCAGCACCGCCTGCGCGGCGGCCTTCTGGTTGGTCGAGCCGTTGGTCATCGACAGCCCCTTCAGGAACGCCTTGTCCATCGCCTGCGCACCGATCGCGTCGCGCGCGACGAGGTTGCACGAGGCCCAGTACTGGCCGGCCGTATGGATCTCCGCGCCGCGTGCCTGCGCATAGGTGCGCCCGACGTTCCAGTTGGTCACGCGGCCGCCCCAGAACTCGTTGTGGCCGTCCCAGTTGTAGACCCAGTGGTACTGCGCATCCGACGGGCTCCACTGGTTGAAGTCGCGGCTGTACGCGGCGGCGAGATAGTCGCCGGTGCCTTCCGACAGCCCTTCCTGCTGCGACAGGCCGCCGTTCGTCACCCAGTCGTGGATGCCGTGGCCGAGTTCGTGGATCACGACGTCCGCATCCTCCGCGTCGTCGACGCCGCCTTGCCCGAAGGTCAGCCGGCCGCTGCTCGACGAATACGACGAGTTGTCGTCGCCCGATTCGCCGTGCGGGTCGTACTGCACGCCGCCCGTGTACTGGTACGGCAGCGCCTTGATGCCGAGCGTCTGGTTCACGTAACGCAGGAACGTGTCGATGTGGTAGTACACGTTCACCGCCTCGAAATACAGGTTGCCGCGCGTGAATTCGAATGCGGGGGTCGACTGCGCGGGGCACGCGTTGTCGCGCGGCGCGTCGAAATCGACGCATGCCGCATACGGGCCCGACAATGAATAACGCGCACCCGACTGCGCGAGATCCTTCAGCGTCACGCGCACGCGCGCGGCGGTGAGTTGCGACGAATCGACGTCGTTGCTGTCCTTGTAGCCCGTGCTGCCGTAGCTGCTTTTGGTCGGCGACAGCGGGTCGGGCCGGAACACGAAGCCCGTGCCGTCGGTCGCGTAGAACGCCTTGTCCTCGGCGCGCAGCACTTCGCCGCTGCCCGAGTCGATCAGCAGTTCCCAGTCGCCTTTCGGGCCGTCGTTCGGGCGGCCGCGCACTTTCCACGCGGTATGCGTGCCGGCCTTGTCGACGAAGGCGACGAGCTGTGCATCCTGGTTCGTGAAGCCGCTCACGCCGAGATACGCGCGTGCGCGGTCGAGCGCCTGCTGCTGGTCGACGGCCTGCGCCTTGCCCGACTTCGCGACCACGCCGTTGATCGTGTTGCTCGCGACGTACAGGATGCGGCCGTCCTTCGCGACCGTCACCGCGATTTCGCTGCCGTACACGGGCAATCCGGCTGCCTGCTGCTGCAGGCGCACGACGGTGAACTCGGCGTCGCTGCGCTCCGACGTGACGACGAGGCTCGCGAGCGCGGTCGCGTCGAGCCCGAGTTGCGCGGCCTGCGACGCGACGAAGTCGCGGGCGGTGGCGGCGGGCGTCGCGGCGGCCTTCTTCGCGCGATAGGCGGGGTTGTACAGCGTGACGGCGACGCCGTCCGCGCGGAACTGTCCGGCGGCCGTATCCGACCTGGCGGCCGGCGGCGCGACGCCGCGTGTCAGGCTTTCGCGCAGGCTCGTTGCCTGCGGATTCGAGACTTTCGTATCGGCCGCGGTGCCGCCGACGATGCCGAAACCGAGCGCGAGACCCAGGGCGAGCGGCAGTGCTTTGCATGATGTCTGCATACGTGATCCTCATCTCAACGGTTGGACACGCCCGCGCGTTCGTGGCACGCAGGCACGACACGGCCCGCGCGCCGGCTCGATGGAGCCGGTGCGGCGAAGCGGTGTTGGGAGCGTCGACTGACTAAGGAAACCTAAATGTCAGGTCGAAAAGAAACCGGCGGGAGCAGCGGGTGAAACGCGGGAAGAGGCGCGCGCGAAGCGGCGAACGAAGAATCGAACGGCAGGCAGGTGCGGCGACGGTGAATCGAGCATCGTCATGTCATACCCCTCGGATCGAATCGATATCGGTGGCAGCCTGCCGAGATGCGGCATGCATGTCGTTAGGCTGCCTATCTAACTTTTTTTGGTATGTTACAGAATATTTTCAACGACATTCCAGTTTATTTTCGATGACCTCTTCAGTCCGTCGATCAATCGCCGGCATTGTTCAGCGAGCGGCGGGAAACGTTGCCGAAACGCGCAATTCCGTGCTGGATTGTGCTTGAAACCCGTGACGATCAGCGCGTCGCGCGACGGTCGCTGCGCGGGCTCAGGCCGAATCGCGCGCGATACGTGCGCGAGAAATGCGACGGCGATTCGAACCCGCACGCGACGCACACCGACGTGATGCTCATGTCGGTCTGCTGCAGCAGTTCACGCGCGCGATCGAGCCGCAGGTTCAGGTAGAAATGCGTCGGCGTGTCGTTCAGCGTCGCGCTGAACAGCCGTTCGAGCTGGCGCCGCGTGATCGACACCTCCTGCGCGAGCGCATCGGAGCCGAGCGGGTTTTCCATGTGCCGCTGCATCGTGCCGATCACCTGGATCAGCTTGCGGTTGTGCACGCCGTAGCGCGCGGCGATCTCGAGCCGCTGGCTGTCCGAGCGCTGCCGGATCCGGCTGACCACGAACTGCTCGGAGATCGCCGCCGCCAGATCGGCACCGTGCCGCCGCCCGATCAGGTCGAGCATCATGTCGATCGACGCGGTGCCGCCCGCGCACGTGATGCGCCGGTCGTCGATCTCGAACAGCTCCTGCGTCGCGTTCAGGCCGGGGTAGCGTTCCCGGAACGCGGCCAGCGCTTCCCAGTGCAGCGTGAGCGGCTGTGACGCGTCGAACAGCCCGGCTTCCGCGAGCACGAAGCTGCCCGTGTCGATGCCGCCGAGCGTTGCACCATGACGGTGCTGGCGGCGCAGCCAGTCGCCGATCGCGCGCGTGTAGCACACGAGCGGATCGAAGCCGGCGACGACGAACACCGTATCGACCGTTTCGACCTCCGCGCACGCGGCTTCGGCGGCGACCGGAATGCCGTTGCTCGCGGCGACGGGCGCGCCGTCGGCGCTGATCACGTGCCAGCGATAGAGCTCCGTGCGAAAGCGGTTCGCGACGCGCAGCGGTTCGACCGCGGACATGAAGCCGAGCGCGGAAAAGCCGGGCAGCAGCAGGAAGTGAAAATCCTCGGGCATCGGGGCAGGCAATGGAATCCGGTGGTCGTCGCGTGTCGCGCGGGGCGGGGAACGGTCAGCCGGAGATTATCGCGGGTTTTGCGCGGCCTCAGCGCGTTTTTGCGCCGCGCGCGGAACGGCGCGCGGTGGTCGACGGCAACTCGCCGAACTGCGCCTTGTAGGCGTTCGCGAAATGCCCGAGGTGGATGAAGCCCCAGCGTGCGGCCGCGTCGCTGATCGGCAGGTCGGCCTGCCGCGTGTCGAGCAGCATCCGTCGCACTTGCGACAGGCGCAGCGATCGCACGTAATGCAACGGGCTGGTCTGCACGACCGACTGGAAACTGTTCTGCATCGTGCGCCGGCTCACGCGCAATTGCGTGCACAGGCTCAGCACGTCGACCGGGGCTTCGGGATGGTCGATCACGTAGTCGTGCACGCGGCGCACGATGTCGGCGCGGCACGCATGCGTGAGACGGTTCGACGGCTCGGGAATCCGGTACGTGAGGAGATCGACGAGCACGTTGCCGATAGCGCCGCGCAGTTCGCGCTGCGCGCGTGCGTCGCGGAAGGTATCGGGGGCCGACAATACACGCTCGAGGTGCGTCGCGATCTGCACGCTCGCGCGCATCAGCACCGCGGTGGGCATGTCGACGACGCCGCGCCGCAACGTGGCTTCGTCGAGGCGGACGTCGGCCGCATCTTCGATCTGCTGCATCAGTTCGCCGTTGGCGACGACACCGATCAGCGACATGTCGTCGGGCGAGTGCAGCTCGAACGGAGTGCCGCCGCGCGCCAGCACCATCGTGCCGCGTTCGATGCGCGTCCCGCCGAATGCGAACGCACCCGAGCCGGTGAGCGGCATGCCGAACACTGTCTGGTCGTGCGGCAATCTTCCGCGCTGGATGATGCGAACGTTGGCGGCTTCCTGGAACAGCTGCACGCTGTCCAGCACCGCATGCTTGACCGCGCTGCGATACGCGCCGGAGCCGATCTGGTCGTAGCGCTGGTTCCAGCCGCGCAGCGCCTCGGCATGCTGGTCCGCGTTGTCGAACCTCTCGTGAAACACGAACACAGCGCCTCCGGGTGCGTCGATCAGGACCGCGCAAGATTAAACCGGCCGCGCGGTCGGCGCAATAAGGAGCAGCGCTATTCCGGGCGTATCTGCCAGAGGGTCGGAAGCCTTCGGCCGGCGTGCCTTTCAGGCGGTTTTCCAATATCCCGAATCGGCACGCACGCGGTGCCGGTCCGGGTGCTGACCGGATTTATTGTCGAACTACAGTCGCCCCACGTTACGTGATTCCCCAACTGGAGGCGACATGAGGACAAGGCGACGAACCGCGGTGCTCGCGGCGACGCTGGCGTTCGCGGCGGCATGGGCCGGCGGCGCGAATGCGACGGAAAAACCGGAAGAACTGATGGTGCAGAAGATGCCGCCCTGGCATCCGCACGAGGTCTATATCGTCGACATCTCGATGCCGTCGATGACCGACGGACGCATCTACGTGTACGACGCCGATGCGAAGAAACTGCTGGGCCAGATCGACGGCGGCTTCGGCCCGGGCCTCGCGATCTCGCCGGACCGCAAGACGAGCTTCGTCGCGACGACGTACTTCTCGCGCGGCTCGCACGGCACGCGCACCGACGTCGTCGAGATCACCGACAACACGACGCTCGATCATGCGGGCGAGATCGTGATTCCGGCGAAGCATGCGCAGCACGTGCCGTCGCCGTACAACACCGCGCTCAGCGCGGACGGCAAGCGGCTGTACGTCGCGAACATCACGCCGGCCGCATCGGTGACGGTGATCGACGCGGTCTCGAAGAAGGTGCTGTCGGAGATCGACACGGCGGCCTGCGTGCTCGCGTATCCGTCGGGCAACGACCGCTTCACGGCGCTGTGTGAAAGCGGCAAGGCGCTGACCGTCACGCTCGACGCGAACGGCAAGGAAACGAAGCGCACGATGTCGGATGCGTTCATCGACGTCGACAAGGATCCGGCGTTCGTGAACGCGTCGCGCTACAAGGGCGACTATCTGTTTACGACCTACGGCGGCAACGTGCGCAGCGCGGATTTCAGCGGCGACAAGCCCGTGTTCGGCAAGCCGTGGCCGCTGCTGACGGACGCCGAGCGCGCCGAAGGCTGGCGCCCGGGCGGCATGCAGCAGACGGCCGTGCAGGCGAAGCAGAACCGCTACTACGTGCTGATGCACAAGGGCGGCGACGGCTCGCACAAGGACCCCGGCACGCAGGTGTGGGTGGTCGACCTGAAGTCGAAGCAGCGTGTCGCGCGCTGGGATCTCGCGCAGCAGAAGATCGATCCTCTCGTGTCGATCCAGGTCAGCGAGGACGACAAGCCGCTGTTCTACGGGCTGACGGCGACCTCCGACCTCGTCGTGATGGATGCGCGCACGGGCAAGCTGCAGCACGTCGAGAAGCAGATCGGCAATACGTCGTCGCTGCTCGTCAACCCGTGAGGCCGCGATGACGCTCGATCCCGTACTTGCCACCAGCGCGCAGGCCGGCGCTGCCGTCGTCGTGCTGCTCGGTGCCTTCGCGAAGATGCGGCGGCCCGCCGCGTTCAGCCAGGCACTCGCCGGCTACCGGCTGCTGCCCGACGCGCTGACCGCGCCCGTCGCGTTCGCGATTCCGTCCGCAGAAGCCGTCGGCGCGGCGGCACTGCTGTTTCCCGATACGCGCACGGCCGGCGCGATCGGCCTGATCGCGCTGCTCGTCGCCTTCGCGGCGGCGATCGCGATCAATCTCCTGCGCGGCCACACCGACATCGACTGCGGCTGTTCCGGCTTCGCGGCCGCGCGAGCGGATGCGCCGCGCGGCATCGGCTGGCTGCACGTCGGTCGCGCGCTGCTGCTCGCCGCGCTGGCCGCGACCGCGCTCGTCGAGCCGGGCGCGCGCGCGGTCGTGTGGTTCGACTACCTGACGCTGTTCTTCTCCGTGCTGCTGATCGTCTGCGCGCTGCTCACCGTCGACGTGCTGCTCGTCAACGTACCGCGCCTTTCCCACCTGAGGAATTCATGATGCAAACCGCTCTCACCGTTTCCACCGCCCTGCTGTGGGTGGCCGTCCTCGCGCTCGGCGCGATCTGTCTCGCGCTCGTGCGCCAGATCGGCATCCTGTACGAACGCATCATGCCGGCCGGTGCATTGATGATCGACAAGGGGCCGGCGGTCGGCGCGATCGCGCCGGCGTTCGAACTGACCGACATTCGCGGCTCGCAGGTGAAGGTCGGCGGCATCGATGCGTCGGGCAAGGCGACGCTGCTGTTCTTCCTGTCGCCGACGTGCCCCGTCTGCAAGAAGCTGCTGCCGCTGCTGCCGTCGCTGCAGGCGAGCGAATCGACGCCGGTGAACATCGTGCTCGCGAGCGACGGCGATATCGACGAACACACGCGCTTCGCGCGCAAGCACGACCTCGGGCGCTTCCCGTACGTGCTGTCGCAGGAGCTCGGCCTCGCGTACCAGATCGGCAAGCTGCCGTATGCGGTGCTGTTCGACGAAACCGGCACGGTGCGTGCGAAGGGCCTCGTCAATACGCGCGAGCATCTCGAGAGCCTGTTCGAAGCGAAGGAGCGCGGCGTCGCATCGCTGCAGCAGTTCGTGCACGGCGATCACAGCCACGACGCGCACGCGCAGCACGCATGACCGGCCGACCCTCTTTCAACGTCAAGGGAGAACAACGACATGGGCCTGTTTGATTCATGGTTCGAGCGGTCGGCGCGCGGCGTCGCGCAGCACAGTTCGCGGCGCAGCGCGATGGCGAAGCTCGGCAAGGTACTGGTGGGATCGGCGATGCTGCCGCTGCTGCCCGTCGATCGCACCGCGTATGCGGCCGATGCGGCGTCGGGCGCATCCGGTGCCGCCGCCTCGGGGGCGAGCGACGACCCGATGAGCTGCGACTACTGGAAATACTGCGCGATCGACGGCTGGCTGTGCAGTTGTTGCGGCGGCACGTCGAGCAGTTGCCCGCCGGGCACGACGCCTTCGCCGATCACGTGGATCGGCACCTGCCGCAATCCGCACGACGGTTCGGACTACATCGTGTCGTACAACGATTGCTGCGGCAAGACGTCGTGCGGCAAGTGCTTCTGCAACCGCAACGAGCGCGAGAAGCCCCTGTACAAGCTGTCGTTGAACAACGACATCAACTGGTGTATGGCGAACGGCAATTCGAATTACCACTGTTCGGTTTCGGTTCTGTTGGGGGCGGCGAAGCAATGAAAGTGAAGCAAGCAGGAAAGATCGCAGTCGCGTGCATGACGGCCGTGGCGGCCTTCGCGTTGCCAGGCGCCGCCCGCGCGCAGGAAGCCGTGCATTACCCGGCCGGCAAGAGCCTGTTCGACGCGCAGTGCGCGGTGTGCCATCAGGCGGGCGGGAAAGGGCAGGACGGCCTCGCGCCGCCGCTGACCGAGTATCCGGGCAAGTATGCGACGGCCGAGGCAGGGCGTGCGCAGCTGGTCGCGACACTGCTGCACGGGATGTTCGGCGAGATCAAGGTGCACGACAAGCGTTACAACTTCAAGATGCCGTCGTTTGCGAGCGCCAGCGACGACGACATCGCGCGCGTGCTCAATTACGTCGTGTTCGATCTCAACGCGCAGCATGGCGACGCGAAGCCGTTCACGGCGGCCGACATCCGCGCGGCGCGCGCGAAGGCGATGGACGGCACGGCCGTTCATGCGCAACGCGACGTCGTCGTCAAGGGGCTCGGCCTGTGAAGGTTGCCCGTGCATCCCGCGCTTGCGACGTCGCGCCGCGCACGCGGCGCGCGGCGGCATCGTGGTTCGGCAACCTGTCGCGCCACCTGTCGTCGCTGCTGATGCTTGCCGGGGCGGTCGTCGGCCTGACCGCGGCACCCGCGCATGCGCAAGGCACGGCCGACGCGGCGCTCGCGCGGCAGCACTGGGTGCTCAACTGCATGGGCTGCCACACGGCCACGGGCGGCGGTATTGCCGGCAAGGTGCCGCCGCTCGCGAACTCGCTCGGCTATTTCACGCATCTGCCGGCCGGGCGCGAGTACGTGATGCGCGTGCCCGGCGCATCGAACTCGGCACTGTCGGACCAGGACCTGGCCGACGTGCTCAACTGGGTACTCACGACCATGAACCGCGACGCGCTGCCGCGCGACTTCAAGCCCTATACGGCCGCCGAAGTCGCCGCGCACCGCCGTCCTGCCTATTCCGACGTCGCGACCGTGCGCGCCGGCCTCGTCCGCGCGTTGCAGGCACGCGGGGTCGACGGCGTCGTGGATCGCTACTGACCGACCCATTCAGGAAATCGAGGAAGAACGAAGATGGAGACAAACCAGAACTTTCCGCTGCTCGACGCCACGCGCGCGTTTCTCGCGAAGCCGAAGAAGATGCTGATCGGCGCCGAGTGGAGCGACGCTGCGTCGGGCCGCCGGCTCGACGTCGTGAATCCGGCCGACGGCACCGTGCTCGCGCGTGTGCCCGAAGCGGACGAGCACGACGTGCAACGGGCCGTCGCGGCCGCGCGGCGCGCATTCGATGCGGGGCCGTGGCATACCGCGAAGACCACCGACCGCGAGCGTCTGCTGCTGGCGCTCGCCGACCTGATCGAAGCGAATGCGCGCGAGCTGGCCGAGATCGAGTCGCTCGACAACGGCAAGCCCGTGATGGTGGCGCAGGGGCTCGATGTCGCGATGGCCGCGCAGTGTTTCCGCTACATGGCCGGCTGGGCGACGAAGATCGAAGGCAGCGTGATCGACGCGGGCATGCCGTACATGCCCGACAGCGAGATCTTCACCTACACGCGCAAGGAGCCGGTCGGTGTGGTCGGCGCGATCATTCCGTGGAATTTCCCGCTGCTGATGGCAGCGTGGAAGCTCGCGCCCGCGCTGGCCACGGGCTGCACCGTGGTGTTGAAACCCGCGGAAGATACGCCGCTGAGTGCGTTGCGCCTGGGCGAGCTGATCCAGGCGGCCGGTTTCCCGGACGGCGTCGTCAATATCGTCACCGGCTACGGTCATACGGCCGGCGCCGCGCTGTCGCGCGATCCGCGCATCGACAAGATCGCGTTCACGGGCTCGACGCAGACGGGCAAGACGATCGGCCACGCGGCGCTCGACAACATGACGCGGATGTCGCTGGAACTCGGCGGCAAGTCGCCGGTGATCGTGCTGCCCGACGTCGATCCGGACAAGGCCGCACTGGGTGTGGCGAATGCGATCTTCTTCAACCAGGGGCAGGTGTGCACGGCCGGGTCGCGCGCGTACATCCACACGAAGGTGTTCGACGACGTGATCGGGCGCGTAGCGAAGATCGCCGCGAGCCTGAAGATCGGCCCGGGGATGGATCCGTCGACGCAGATCGGCCCGCTCGTCTCGGCGAAGCAGCGCGAGCGCGTGTGCGGCTATATCGATTCGGGATTCGGCGAGGGCGCGCGCGCCGCGGCGGGCGGCCGCGCGATCGACGGCCCGGGCTTCTTCGTCGAGCCGACCGTGCTGGTCGATACGACGCAGGCGATGCGCGTCGTGCGCGAGGAGATCTTCGGGCCGGTGCTCGTCGCGATGCCGTTCGACGACGTCGACACGGCCGCGCAGCTCGCCAACGACACGCCGTACGGCCTCGGCGCGAGCATCTGGTCGAACGACCTTTCCGCGATTCACAAGCTGATCCCGCGCATCGCCGCGGGCACGGTGTGGGTCAACTGCCACTCGCTGCTCGACAACGCGATGCCGTTCGGCGGGATGAAGCAGTCGGGTTTCGGCCGCGAACTCGGTCGCGCGGTGATCGACCAGTACACGGAAAGCAAGTCGGTGATGATGAACTACGCATGAGCGTAGCGGCGGGTGCGTGCGTTGCCGCCACGTCGGCCGCGCGCGCATGCCGCAGGCGGGCCCATCCGGATCTGGGCATCGCGGCCGGGCGCCGGCGGCGGGCTGCTGCCACGCGCCGATCCCGTTCGGCGCAGGCGCGCTCGACCTGAAGCATCCGCTCGATGCGGCGCCAGGCGGTGCGCAAGGCCAGCCGGCCGGGTCGAAGCACGACATCCGAGCGCACGCGCGAACGCAACGAATACCACGAACGCCACGAACGCATCACGCACGAACCAGCACCACGCCGAGAATGAGGCACGCCGCACCGGCCAGGCGGATCGGGCTGGCCGAATGCTGCTGGATGCCGAGCACACCGAAATGGTCGAACACGAGCGCGCCGGTCATCTGCCCGACGACGATCAGCGCGAGCGTCGTCGCGGCGCCCAGTCGCGGCACCATCAGGATCGCGATGCCGACGAACACCGCGCCGAAGAATCCGCCGGTCCAGCTGAACCACGACCCCGCATCGGCGACGGTGCCGCTCAGGCGAGGATGCGGGGATAGGAGTGCGACGGCGAGCATCGCGGCCAGGCCGACGAGGTAGCTGACCGACCCGGCCCACCATGGCGAGCCGAGCTGCGCGCGGAGGTTGGCGTTGAGCACCTGTTGCAACGCCACGCTGATGCCGGCGGCGACGGCCAGCAGATACGACAGGAGGGTAGTCACGAAGAGGGCGGCTCCGGCGATGTGGCCCGTGACGGCGGTTCCGGCACGGCAGGCTTCCATTCTGGGAAGCGCGACGGTATAACGCAAATATCAAATCGGGCGCTTATCCATCTCGTTTCGGCATGCCATCCCTGAGGCAAATTCAGTACTTCCTGACCGTGGCCGATCTCGGCGGCTTCACGCCGGCCGCGAGCGCGCTCCACGTCGCGCAGTCGGCGCTGAGCCGGCAGATCGGTCAACTGGAAGACGAACTGGGGTTCGCGCTGTTCGACCGGGAGCCGAGGGGCGTGCGGCTCACGGCGGCCGGCGCGATCTATCGCGATCGCGTCGCGTCGATTCCGGCGACCCTGGCTGCCGCGGCCGAGGAGGGCGCACGGTTGTCGCGCGGTGAAGCGGGCGTATTGCGGCTCCTGCATTCGAGCACCGTTCCCGTCGGCAGCCTGATGCCGGTGCTCGAGCGTTTCATGAGCGCGTGCCCGGGTGCGCGGATCGATCTCGACCGCGCGTCGTCCGAGGATCAGGTGCTGGAGATCGCGAACGGTAACGCCGATATCGGGATCGTTCGTGTGCCGGTGCTGCGCCGCGATCCGCGCGTCCGTTTCGTCGAGCTCGCGGCCGAGCGCTTGTGCGTGGCGGTGGCGGCCGATCACCCGCTGGCGGGCCGCCGGCGCACCGCGATCTCGCGGCTGCGGCACGAGCCGTTCGTATCGGCCGTGCATCGGGAGCGGGGCGGGCTGGCGCGCGTCGTGATCGACCTTTGCCTGAAACGGGGATTCGTGCCCGCGACCGCCCGGATCGTGTCGCCGAAGACGTCGATGCTGAATCTCGTCGCGGCCGGGCAGGGCGTGGCGATTGTGCCGGAACGGATGGCGAGCCTCGGCATCGACGGGGTCGTCTTCGTGCCGATCTCGGATGACGATGCAAAATCGGCGTGCGCGCTGGTGCTGCCGGTCGAGCCGACGGCGCTGGCGGACGCGTTCGTGCGCGTGATCGCAGCGGGAAGCGCGCGGGACGATGCCTGACGGGCACCCCGTGCGTCATCCCGCCGGATAAAAAAAACGCCAACCCGTCGAAACGGGCTGGCGTCGTGCTTCCGGTATGGCGACGATCAGAACTGGTTCATCGTGTTGTCCTTGCCTGCCGCCTTCAGTGCTGCTTCGCCGCTGAAGTATTCCTTGTGGTCGTCGCCGATGTCCGAGCCGGACATGTTCTGGTGCTTCACGCAGGCGATGCCCTGACGGATTTCCTTGCGCTGCACGCCGGCCACGTAGCCCAGCATGCCCTGGTCGCCGAAGTATTCCTTGGCCAGGTTGTCGGTCGACAGCGCGGCGGTGTGGTACGTCGGCAGCGTGATCAGGTGGTGGAAGATACCTGCTTCGCGCGATGCGTCCGCCTGGAACGTGCGGATCTTCTCGTCGGCCAGCGTGGCCAGTTCCGTCTCGTCGTACTCCACGCTCATCAGCTGAGCACGGTCGTATGCCGACACGTCCTTGCCTGCCGCCTTCATCGCGTCGTACGCCTGCTGACGGAAGTTCAGCGTCCAGTTGAACGACGGGCTGTTGTTGTACACCAGCTTCGCGTTCGGGATGACCTTGCGGATCTCGCTGACCATGCCGCCGATCTGCGCGATATGCGGTTTTTCGGTTTCGATCCACAGCAGGTCGGCGCCGTTCTGCAGCGACGTGATGCAGTCGAGCACGCAGCGCGCTTCGCCCGTGCCGGCGCGGAACTGGAACAGGTTGCTCGGCAGGCGCTTCGGACGCAGCAGCTTGCCGTCGCGCTTGATGACCACGTCACCGTTGCCCAGCTGGTCGGCCGACAGTTCTTCGCAGTCGAGGAACGCGTTGTACTGGTCGCCCAGGTCGCCCGGCGTGTTGGTCACGGCGATCTGCTTGGTCAGGCCGGCGCCCAGCGAGTCGGTACGGGCCACGATGATGCCGTCGTCCACGCCCAGTTCCAGGAACGCGTAGCGGATCGCGCGGATCTTGGCCAGGAAGTCCTCGTGCGGCACGGTGACCTTGCCGTCCTGGTGGCCGCACTGCTTCTCGTCGGACACCTGGTTTTCGATCTGGATACAGCATGCGCCCGCTTCGATGAACTGCTTGGCCAGCAGGTACGTGGCTTCCGCGTTGCCGAAACCGGCGTCGATGTCGGCGATGATCGGCACGACGTGCGTGACGTGGTTGTCGATCTTGTCCTGGATCGCGGCCTTCGCGGCGGCGTCCTTGGCGGCATCGAGTTCGCGGAACAGGCCGCCCAGTTCACGCGCGTCGGCCTGGCGCAGGAACGTGTAGAGCTCGCGAATCAGCGCGCTGACCGAGGTCTTTTCGTGCATCGACTGGTCCGGCAGCGGGCCGAACTCGGAGCGCAGCGCGGCGACCATCCAGCCGGACAGGTACAGGTAGCGGCGTTCGGTGCTGTTGAAGTGCTTCTTGATGGAGATCATCTTCTGCTGGCCGATGAAGCCGTGCCAGCAACCCAGCGACTGCGTGTACTTGGACGGGTCGGCGTCGTAGGCGGCCATGTCGGCACGCATGATCTTCGCGGTGTACTTGGCGATGTCCAGGCCCGTCTTGAACTTGTTCTGGGCACGCATGCGGGCGGCGTACTCGGGGCTGATCGCATTCCACGCGCTGCCGTGGTTTTCCTTCAAACCGGCAACTGCCTTGATGTCGTCTTGATACTGGGCCATGTCAATCTCCTGGGAGCAAAGCGCGTTTGAGTAACTGGTTGAGCGTGCCCGCTACGTCTGTCGCAGCGAACTGCATGGGATAAATAGTAACGCCGCCCGTTGAGCTTTTGGTGATGTCTTATATAAGACATAAGACATTATTTTTTGTTGTTTTTCAATGGGTTACGTTGCTGTTTTTGCGATGCAAAACAAGTTTTCAAGCGGCGAAAACGCGGCGGCGCGGGAAATTGGCGTGGATTCCGCAATACGAAACGCGCTTTCGGCTGCTGGAGGCCGGGCCAGCTTCACATGCGTCCATGACACCCGTTCGTCGGTGCGGCGTGCGCGTGCCGGGCCAGAAGCCGCACCGGCGCTCCGTTTCGTCCTGGCGGAACCCCAAGCATCGCGCCGCACGTGGACAAGCTGAATTCCCCCGCAATACGCGCAAGAACCCCGTCCAACAAGCCTTTCAAGAAACCTAGTGGTTTCCACTCATAGTCGCAAACAGTCAAGAACAGGTCGCCGCCGGTCTTCTCGCGACCAATATGGCTCGTTACTTTTACTCCCACGATGCAGGTCGGCGCACACCCCGCGCACCGGCTGCCACGAGTCCAACAGGGAGGAACCGAACCATGAAGTCGACGAAGATTGCCGCGCTTGCCGCGGCCGTGCTGGCGACCGGCGCGTTCACGCATGAGGCATGGGCCGAAACGGATGCCGCGACCTGCCGCACCGTGCGTTTCGCGGATATCGGCTGGACCGACATCACGTCGACCACGGCGCTCGCGTCGACCGTGTTCGAGGCGCTCGGCTACAAGCCGACCACGACGATCGCGTCAGTGCCGATCTCGTTCGCCGGCCTGAAGAGCAAGCAGCTCGACGTGTCGCTCGGCTACTGGTGGCCCGTGCAGCAGAAGCAGCTCCAGCCGTTCCTCGACAGCAAGTCGATCAACGTCGTCGAACCGCCGAACCTGTCCGGCGCGAAGGCGACGCTTGCGGTGCCGAGCTACGAATACCAGGCCGGCCTGAAGACCTTCGAGGACATCGCGAAGCACCGTGCGGAACTCGACGGCAAGATCTACGGGATCGAGCCGGGCAGCAGCGCGAACGCGACGATCCAGAAGATGATCGACACGAACCAGTACGGGCTCGGCGGCTTCAAGCTCGTCGAATCGAGCGAGGCCGGGATGCTGGTGACGGTCGAGCGCGCGATCCGCGAGAAGAAGTGGGTCGTGTTCCTCGGCTGGGAACCGCATCCGATGAACATCCAGCTGAGCATGAACTACCTGTCCGGCGGCGACGCGGCGTTCGGCCCGAACTACGGCGAAGCGCGCGTGTACACGCTGACGGCGCCCGACTTCATCGCGCGCTGTCCGAACGCGGGCAAGCTCGTCACGAACCTGCGCTTCTCGACGCAGCTCGAGAACCAGCTGATGCAGTCGGTGATGAACAAGACGAAGCCGGCCGACGCCGCGAAGGCGTACCTGAAGAAGAACCCGCAGGTGCTCGATCCGTGGCTCGCGGGCGTCAAGACGTTCGACGGCAAGGACGGGCTGCCGGCCGTGAAGGCGTATCTCGGCCTGTGACGGCCCGCGCGCCGCTCTCGGCGCGCCCTGACGAAACACCCGCAATGCGACACAACCCGAGTCAAGCGAGGCAACCAGCATGAACCACGAAGTCATCATCACCTGCGCCGTCACCGGCGCGGGCGATACGGTCGGCAAGCATCCGGCGATTCCGGTCACGCCGAAGGAGATCGCGGCCGCCGCGATCGAGGCCGCGAAGGCCGGCGCGACCGTTGCGCACTGCCACGTGCGCGATCCGCAGACGGGGCGCGGCAGCCGCGATCCGAACCTGTACCGCGAAGTGGTCGACCGCATCCGCTCGGCCGACGTCGACGTGATCATCAACCTGACGGCCGGCATGGGCGGTGATCTCGAGATCGGCCCGGGCGAGGACCCGATGCGTTTCGGCAAGGGCACCGACCTGGTCGGCGGCCTCACGCGCCTCGCGCATGTCGAGGAGCTGCTGCCCGAAATCTGCACGCTCGACTGCGGCACGCTGAATTTCGGCGACGGTGACTACATCTACGTGTCGACGCCCGCGCAATTGCGCGCCGGCGCGAAGCGCATCCAGGAACTCGGCGTGAAGCCGGAGCTGGAAATCTTCGACACGGGCCATCTGTGGTTCGCGAAGCAACTGCTGAAGGAAGGGCTGCTCGACGATCCGCCGCTGTTCCAGCTGTGCCTCGGCATTCCATGGGGCGCGCCGGCCGATACGGGCACGATGAAGGCGATGGTCGACAACCTGCCGCCGGGTGCGCACTGGGCGGGCTTCGGGATCGGCCGCATGCAGATGCCGATGGTCGCGCAGGCGATGCTGCTCGGCGGCCACGTGCGCGTCGGCCTCGAAGACAACATCTGGCTCGATCGCGGCGTGCACGCGACCAACGGCACGCTCGTCGAGCGCGCGCGAGAGATCGTCGAACGGCTCGGCGCCCGGGTGCTGACGCCGGCCGAAGGCCGCCGCAAGCTCGGCTTGCCCGCACGGGGCGAGCGTCTGCTCGAACGCCGAGCGGTCGCCGAGTTCGCGTGAGCGGCTGCGCCGACTGACCGACATGACGCGGCGGCACGCCCAGCGCGGCCGCCCACCGATTTCCCCTGATTTGAAGGATGCGTTGACATGGCTGTGAAGACCGACATCAAGACGTTCGCCGCCATCGGCACCGGCGTGATCGGCAGCGGATGGATTTCCCGCGCGCTCGCGCACGGTCTCGACGTGGTCGTCTGGGACCCCGCGCCGGGCGCGGAAGAACGGCTGCGCGCGAACGTCGCGAACGCGTGGCCCGCGCTCGAGCGCGTCGGCCTCGCGCCCGGCGCCGATCCCGCGCGGCTGCGTTTCGTGGAGACGATCGAAGCGTGCGTCGCCGATGCCGATTTCATCCAGGAAAGCGCGCCCGAGCGCGAGGCGCTGAAGCTCGAACTGCACGAGCAGATCAGCCGCGCGGCGAAACCCGACGCGATCATCGCGTCGTCGACGTCCGGCCTGCTGCCGACGGATTTCTACGCGCGGGCGACGCATCCGGAGCGCTGCGTGGTCGGCCACCCGTTCAATCCCGTCTACCTGCTGCCGCTCGTCGAGGTGCTCGGCGGCGCGCGCACGTCGCCGGAAGCGGTCGAAGGCGCGATGGAGATCTATCGCAAGCTCGGCATGCGGCCGTTGCACGTGCGCAAGGAAGTGCCGGGTTTCATCGCGGACCGGCTGCTCGAAGCGTTGTGGCGCGAGGCGCTGCACCTCGTCAACGAAGGCGTCGCGACGACCGGCGAGATCGACGACGCAATCCGCTTCGGCGCGGGCATCCGCTGGTCGTTCATGGGCACCTTCCTGACCTACACGCTCGCCGGCGGCGACGCGGGCATGCGACACTTCATGCAGCAGTTCGGCCCCGCGCTCGAACTGCCGTGGACGAAGCTGGTCGCGCCCACGCTCACCGATGCGCTGATCGACAGCGTCGTCGAAGGCACGACCGAACAGCAGGGCACGCGCAGCATCAAGGAACTCGAGCGCTATCGCGACGAGTGCATCACCGAGGTGCTGAAGTCGATCGCCGCGGTGAAGGCGCGGCACGGGATGCGATTCGAGGACTAAGGGACTAAAGGACTGAAGGCGATGACCGGCGATACCCCGCTGACGATATACCGCGACGTGGTGCGGCCCGAATGGGTCGACTACAACGGCCACCTGCGCGATGCGTTCTACCTGCTGATCTTCAGCTTCGCGACCGATGCGCTGCTGGATCGCATCGGCCTCGACGACGCCGCGCGTCGCGAGCGGGGCCGCTCGGTCTACACGCTCGAAGCGCACGTGAACTACCTGCACGAGATCAAGGAGGGCACGCAGGTGCGTGTCGATGCGCGCGTGCTGGCGCATGACGCGAAGCGGCTGCACCTGTATCTCGAGCTGTTCGCGGACGGGCATGACGATGCGGTATCGGCGAGCGAGCAGATGCTGCTGCACGTCGATACGCGCGACGGCGCGAAATCGGCGCCGTTCGACGACGACGTGGCCGCACGCGTGGCCGGGCTGCATGCATTGCAGCGCGATTGCGCGGCGCCCGCGTATGCGGGCCGCGTGATCGCGTTGCCGCCGCGCCGATAGCGGGCGCGAACCTTCAAGCGCGGAGCGCACACGATGCTCGAACCGGAAATCGCGGCGTTCGTCGCTGCCGTCGACGCGTGGTATCCGGCCGACGCGGCCGTACGCTCGCCCGTCGAGCAGCGCCGCCTCTACGACCGCTTCGCGGCCGAGTGGACGCCGGCCGCGCTGCCGGCCGGCATCGTGCAGCAGGACGCCGTCTGGCAGGCGCCCGACGGCCGCGCGATCGCGCTGCGGCGCTACACGTCCGCGCAGGGTGCGCCGCGCGGCACGGTGCTGTTCTTTCATGGCGGCGGCTTCGTCGTCGGCTCGCTCGACAGTCATGCGCTGATCACCGCGCAACTGGCGGCCGATACGGGGCTCGACGTGATCGCGGTCGACTACCGGCTGGCGCCCGAGCATCGCGCGCCGGCCGCGCTCGAAGATTGCCTGGCCGTCACGCGCGCCGCACGCGACGCGCGCTGGCCGTTCGGGCCGTGCGCGCCTCCGCTGACGCTCGCGG
>NZ_QOBB01000085.1:0-28272 GCF_024704855.1 Burkholderia sp. HAN2018
TCGGGCCCGTGCGCCAGCCTTCCGCGACCGCGATCATCCCGCCCGCGACCTCGAACACGCGGCCCGTCACGTCGGCCGACAGCGCGCTGCCGAGCCACACGACGAGCGGCGCGACGTTGGCCGGGTCGAAATAGTCGAAGCCGCCGTCCTCGGGCTTCTTCATCATGTCGGCGAACACGCCTTCGGTCATCGACGTGCGTGCGGCCGGCGCGAGTGCGTTCACGCGCACGCCGTAGCGCTGCAGCTCGGCCGCCTGCATCAGCGTGAGCGCGGCGATGCCGGCCTTCGCCGCGCCGTAGTTCGACTGGCCGATCGAGCCTTGCAGGCCGGCGCCGGAACTCGTGTTGACGATCCGCGCGTCGACCGCGTGGCCGGCCTTCGCGGCATCGCGCCACACGCGCGCCAGCACGCTCGACAGGCAGAAGTGGCCGCGCAGATGCACGCGCATCACGTCGTCCCAGTCGGTTTCGGTCATGCTCGTGAACATCTTGTCGCGGCAGATGCCCGCGTTGTTGACGAGCACGTGCACATCGCCGAACGCTTCGCGGGCCGCGTCGACGATCCGCTGCGCCGTTTCGACGCGCGTGATGTCGTCCGCATTCGCAAGCGCGTTGCCGCCGTGTCGTGCGATCTCGTCGCACACGGCCTGCGCGGCCTCGTGCCGGATGTCGTTGACGACGACCGCCGCGCCTTCGGCCGCGAACGCGAGCGCATATTCGCGCCCGAGCCCGCCGCCCGCGCCGGTAATGATGACGGTGCGTCCGTTACAGATTCCCATGCTGGTGCCTCGTGGATCGTGAGATCGTGAAAGTGACGCGCTCACAGGCGCTCGATGATCGTGACGTTCGCGAGGCCGCCGCCCTCGCACATCGTCTGCAATCCGTACCGGCCGCCGGTGCGTTCCAGTTCGTGCAGCAGCGTCGTCATCAGCCGCGCACCGGTCGCGCCGAGCGGATGGCCGAGCGCGATGCCGCCGCCGTTCGGGTTGGTCCTTTCATGCGGGAAACGCGTATCGGCCAGCCACGCCTGCGCGACCGACGCGAACGCCTCGTTCATCTCGACGACGTCGATCTGCGACCAGTCGAGCCCGCTCTTCTTCAACGCGGCCCGGGTCGCCGGGATCGGCGCGGTGAGCATCCACAGCGGATCGTCGCCGAGCACGCTCAGGTGATGGATGCGCGCACGCGGCGTGAGGCCGTAGCGCTTCAACGCGTCCTCCGACACGATCAGCAGCGCGGCGGCCGCATCGCAGGTCTGGCTCGCGACGGCGGCCGTCAGCGAGCCGCCCGGCGTCAGCGGTTCGAGCGTCGCCATCTTTTCCAGCGACGTGTCGGGGCGCGGCGTCTCGTCGTGCAGCACGCCTTCGAGCGGCACGATTTCCCGCTTGAAATGCCCGGCCTCGATCGCGGCGACCGCACGGCGGTGGCTTTCGAGCGCATAGCGCTCCATCGCGTCGCGCGACAGGTTCCAGTGATCGGCGATCCGCTGCGCGGCGACGAACTGCGACACCGGCGCATCGCCGAAGCGCGCGCGCCAGCCGGTGCTGCCCGAGAACGGGTCGTCGAAGCCGAGCGGCGCCGCGCAGGTCATCGCGGACGAAATCGGGATCTGCGTCATCGTCTGCACGCCGCCCGCGACCACCACGTCCTGCACGCCGCTCATCACGGCCTGTGCGGCGAAATGCACGGCCTGCTGCGACGAGCCGCACTGGCGGTCGACCGTCACGCCCGGCACCTGCAGCGGCAACCCGGCCGCGAGCCAGCAGGTGCGCGCGATGTTGCCCGCGAGCGGGCCGATCGTGTCGACGCAGCCGAACACCACGTCGTCGTATTCGTCGGCGGGAATCGCGTTGCGCTCGACGAGCGTCTTCAGCACGAAGCCGCCGAGGTCGGCTGCATGCACGTGCGCGAGCCCGCCCTTGCGGCGGCCGGTCGGCGTGCGCAGCGCGTCGACGATATAGGCTTGTTTCATTGACGGGTTTCCTCGAGGTCGAAGGTCTGCGCGGGGCCGATCGGCAACGCGTCGCCGAGGATCGCGTCGGCCACGCGGGCCTTGTGGAACGCGCTGTCGCCCCAGCTGCCGGAGAGCGCCCAGATGCGCTTCATGAAGATCTGCAGGTCGAGCTCCCACGTGTAGCCGATCGCCCCGTGCACCTGCATCGAGTGACGCGCGGCGAGCTGCGCGGCCGACGTCGCCGCGAGCTTCGCGTGGGACACGAACACCGCGCGCTGCGGGTGATCGTCGGCGATCGCCTGCGCGGCGCGCGCGACCACCGGCCGCGCGAACTCGTAGCGGATCGCGACATCGGCAAGCAGATGCTTGAGCGCCTGGTACGACCCGATCGCCTTGCCGAACTGCTTGCGCTGCGCGCTGTAGTCGATCGCGACGTCGAGCACGCGCTGCGTGAGGCCGAGCAGTTGCGCGGCGACCGCGAACGCGCCGTGGTCGAGCGCACGGTCCAGCAGCGGCGCGGCTTCGTCGGCGCTTGCGATGCGCGTGGCCGCCGACGGCTCCCAGTCGAGCGTGAACAGCCGCCGCGACGGGTCGACGCTGTCCACCGCGCGCCACGCACACTGCGCGGGATCGACGCGGTGCAGCTCGCCACGGTGCTCGCAAAGGAGCGCTTGCGCGACGTGCACGTCGGCCGCATACGGGTTCACCGGATGCACGAGCGCGACGCGCGCGCGCCCTTCGGCGATGTCGCGCAGCAGCGCGTCGCGCCAGTCGCTCGCCGGCAGCCGCGCGAGCACGCCGGCCGAGACGAGCGCCGTGTCGAGCAGCGGCTCGGGGCTGCCGAAGTAACCGTAGGTCTGCGCGAGCAGCGCCCATTCCGCTTCGCTCAGGCCGAGGCCGCCGTGCGCCTCGGGCACCGACACCGCGGTCAGCCCCTGCGACGCGAACAGCGCCCACAGGTCGTCCGAACGCCCGGTCGGCGTGGCCCAGAGCTCGCGGATCAGCTCGGGCGTCATCTCGGTCATCAGAAGGCGCTTCACGCTGTCCGCGAGCGCTTCCTGGTCTTCATCGAATACGAAATCCATACGATGTCCGTTCAGTGAGGGTGGCGCCGGCGCCGTCATGCGCGCGGCATGCCGAGCATCCGTTCGGCGACGATGTTGCGCTGGATCTCGTTGGTGCCCGCGTAGATCGTGCCGGCCTGCGCGAACAGGAAGCCGTCGAGCCAGTGGCCGAGCGTCGCGTGCTGCGCGGCCGTCTGCGGGACGACCTCGCCGTGCGCGCCGAGAATGTCGAGCGCGGTCTGGTGCATGCGCAGGTCGAGTTCCGACCAGAACACCTTGTTGGTGCTCGACTCCGCGCCGATATGGCCGCCCTTCAGCAGCCGGCTCGCGGTCGCGTAGGTCGACAGCGCATACGCCTGCGCATCCATCCACGCCTGCACCACGCGCTCACGCAGCGTCGGATCGCGATCCGCGCTGTCGCGGTGGGCGAGATACAGGTCGCGCAGGGCCTGCGCGGTGCGCTGGAAGCGCGCGGGCGAACGCAGCATCAGCCCGCGCTCGAAGCCGGCCGTCGCCATCGCGACCTGCCAGCCCGCGCCTTCGGCCGCGAGCCGGTTCTCGACCGGCACGCGCACGTCGTCGAAGAAGATTTCCGCGAAGCCCGTCTGCCCGTTCAGCTGGCGGATCGGCCGCACCGTGATGCCCGGCGCGGACAGCGGCACCATCAGGAACGTGAGCCCGTGGTGGCGTGACGATTCCGGGTCGCTGCGGAACAGCCCGAACAGCCAGTCGGCCCACACCGCGCGCGTCGACCAGATCTTCTGGCCGTTCAACACGTATTCGTCGCCGATCCGGGTAGCCGTCGTGCGGATCGCGGCCATGTCGGACCCTGCATTCGGCTCCGACCAGCCCTGCGCCCATACGTGCTCGCCGGCCGCCATCGCGGGCAGGAAACGCGCCTTCTGCTCCGCGGTGCCGAAATCCATCAGCGTCGGGCCGAGCAGGAAGATGCCGTTCTGGTTCACGCGCATCGGCGCTTCGGCACGCCAGTACTCTTCCTCGAAGATCAGCCACTCGATCAGGTCGCAGCCGCGCCCGCCCAGCTCGCGCGGCCACGTGACCATGCTCCAGCGGCCCGAGTGCAGCGTGCGCTCCCATTCGCGGTGCGCGGCGAAGCCTTCCTCGGTGTCGAAGCTCGGCAGCCGCTCGCGCGGCACGTGCGCGGCGAGCCATTCGCGGATCTCCGCGCGAAACGCCTGTTGCTGCGGCGTGTAGGTCAGGTTCATGCGCGTGCCTCCTCGACGGTGGCCTGCGCATCGAAACGCGCGTCGCGCTTCTCGACGAACGCGGCGCGCGCTTCGGTCGAATCGTTCGTCATGTATGCCTGCAGCGTGAAGCCCTGCTCCCAGCGGTACTTGTCCTCGAGGTCGCCGTCCTCGACGCCGTTCAGCGCCTCCTTCGCGAGCCGCACCATCGCCGGGCTCTTGTCCGCGATCTTGCGGGCGAGCGCGAGCGCCGCGTCGCGCAGCGTGTCGCGCGTCACGACCTGCTCGACCGCGCCGAGCCGGTACGCTTCGGCCGCGTCGATCATCTCGCCCGTGAAGTACATCGCGCGCACCTTCTGCACGCCGAACAGCCGCTGCAGGTGCGCGCCGCCGCCCATCGCGCCACGGTCGATCTCGGGCACGCCGAAGCGTGCGCAGTCGGCCGCGACGACGATGTCCGCCGCGCCGCAGATGCCGATCCCGCCGCCGAGCACGAAACCGTGCACGGCCGCGATCACCGGCTTCGGGTTGCGGTGCACGGCGCGGAACGTCTCGTAATTGCCCGCGTTGACCGCCACGATCCGCTCCGGATGCGCGGCCAGTTCCTTGATGTCGACGCCCGCGCAGAAGCCGCGGCCTTCGCCACGCACGACGATCACGCGGACCTCGTCGTCCTCGCCGAGCGCATCGAGCGCGCGGGAGAGCGCATGCCAGCCCTGCGCGTCGAGCGCGTTCACGGGCGGATGGGCGATCACCAGCTCGGCGATGCCGTCGGCGCGATCGATCCGGAACGGCATCGCGCCGGCCGGTTGGTTGGATCCTGTCATCTCCATTGCCTCCCTGTGATGTTGTTCATGCGGCCTGCGCTGCCGCCGTGCCGCGCAGCGCGGCCAGTGCGTCGAGTCGCTCGCCGGCTTCCGCGACGATCCGTGCGATCAGCGCGTCGCACGGTTCGATCGCGCCGATCATCGCGGCCGCCTGGCCGCTCGGCAGCACGCCTTCATCGGGGCGGCCCTCGACGATCGCGCGCTGGATCAGGAACGGCGCGTTCGCCGCCATCAGCGTCTGGCTCGCCGTGTAGTCGTGCGAGCGCAGCGCCTTGATCGCGAGGCCGAGCATGTCGCCCGTGCTCAGGCCGTTCTGGCGCCGCCATGCGTCGGCCGTCTTCAGCGCGAACAGCGTGCGGCGCAGCGGGCCGAAGCGCTCGAGCTTCAGCAGGTACGGGTTGTCGATCATCCGTTGCGGCAGCCCGTCGAGCGCGTCCGACACGCGGATGCGTGCCGGGTCGCCGACCGCGACGTAGCGTTCGAGCGTCTCGCGCGGCACCGGCGATTCGGCGCTCATCAGGAAGCGCGTGCCCATCGCGATGCCGGCCGCGCCGTACGCGAGCGCGGCAGCCAGCCCGCGCCCGTCGAAGAACCCGCCGGCCGCGACCACCGGCACCCGCACCGCGTCGAGCACCTTCGGCAGCAGCAGCGTGGTCGGCACCGAGCCCGTGTGGCCGCCGCCTTCCGCGCCCTGCACCGTCACGATGTCCGCGCCGAGCTCGACTGCCTTCACCGCATGCTTCGGTGCACCGACGGTCGGCATGCAGACGACGCCGGCGTCCTTGAAGCGGCGGATCGTCTTTGCATCCGGCCCGCGGCCGTAGCTCACCGCGCGCAGCCGGTGCCGGATCGCCAGCTCGACGACCTGCTGCGCGTTCTTCTGGAACATGTGGAAATTGATGCCGAACGGCTTGTCCGTCAGCGACTTCACCTTCAGGATCTCGGCCTCGACCTGCTCGGGTTCGAGCGTCGCGCCGGCCAGGAAGCCGAAGCCGCCGGCGTTCGCGGTCGCCGCGACGAGCCGCGCGTCGGCCACCCAGCCCATCGCGGTCTGCACGATCGGATAACGGCAGCCGAGCAGGTCGCACAAAGGCGTATGCAGCGGGCTTTGAAGCGTCTGAAGCGTCGTGCTCATGCGGCCGCTCCGTTGACGGCGACCGGTGCGGGCGCGTCGCCGCGATCAACGCCGTTCGGCTGACGCTGCGAACTGGCCATGCTGCGCGCGTCGTAGCCGCCGAGACGGTCGCCGCTCACGAGCTCGTTGTGCGCATGCGCGAAGTGATGCCACGCGAACGCCGCATCCATCGCCGCGCGCTTGCCCTGCAGTTCCTCGACGTGATTCAGTGCCTGCTTGGTCAGCGCGAGCCCGAGGCGCGGCATCGTCGCGATCTTCGCGGCGATCGCATAGGTCGCGTCGTGCAGACGTTCGCGCGGCACGACGCGGTTGACCATCCCCATCTGGTACGCACGCTCGGCCGGCATCCGTTCGCCGAGGAACAGGAATTCCTTCGCGATGCGCGGGTTCAGTTCGTAGGCGTGCGCGAAATACTCGACGCCCGGAATCCCCATCCGCACGACCGGATCGGCGAAGAACGCATCCTCGGACGCGACGATCAGGTCGCACACCCACGCGAGCATCAGCCCGCCCGCGATGCATGCGCCCTGCACCATCGCGACCGTCGGCTTCGGCAGGTCGCGCCAGCGCCGGCACATCCCGAGGTAGACCTCCTGCTCGCGTACATAGAGGAATTCGCCGCCGTCCTTGTCGACGTGGTCGTACCACAGCGATGCGCGATCGAACGACTCGTGGATGTCGCGGCCCGGCGTGCCGATGTCGTGGCCCGCCGAGAAATGCTTGCCGGCGCCCGCGAGCACGATCGCCTTCACCGCGTCGTCGTGCGCCGCGCGCCGGAACGCCGCGTCGAGCGCATACGTCATCTTCGAGTTCTGCGCGTTGTGATACTCGGGGCGGTTCATCGTGATCGTCGCGATGCCGCCGTCGACCGCGTAGTCGACGACACCGTCGCCGAACGTCATCTGGGTCGCTTCCATGTAGGACCTCATCCCCGGCGCGGCGCCGGATTGTTGCGCACGATCGTCGCGCGCAGGTTGTGCGGATCGAGCGCACGCACGATGCGCAGGTCTTCCGCGTTCGGCGCGGCCGTCGTGCCGAGCTCCGGATGCGCGATCAACGGGAAGCCCGTCGCGTCCTGCACCTCGTCGAAGCTCACGCCCGGATGCAGCGAGCGCACGCGGATCGCGTGGTCGGGGCCGCCGAAATCCATCACGCACAGGTCGGTGACGATGCTGCGCAGGTCGACGAAGGTTTTCATGCCGGGCAGCCGGCGCGCCGGGTTGTGGCCGACCGTGCACACCATGTCGACTTCGCCCGCGACGAACGTGCGCTTGCCGTGGCCGCTGACGAAGAACGAGTTCGCGTGGTTCGTCGTGTTGCCGGGGAAGCCGCGCGCGCCGAGCAGCTGGGTTTTCGGGCGCGCGTAGTCGTCGCCGAGCCACGAGATGTTGGCCTGGCCGAAACGGTCGATCTGCGTCGGCATCACGAGCGCATGGCGGCGGCCGTGCCACAGGCAGTCGAACACGCGTTCGTAGGTCATCCAGCCGCTCGCCTTCACGCGGTAGCCGTCGGGGCGCGGGCCGAGCGGCACCGGCTCCTCGACGAGATACGCTTCGCCGTCGGTCAGCATCAGCCCGTTGTTGTACGCAAGCCGCGCGAGGCCGGCCGCGAGCCGCGGGCCCGTGCCGATGCCGGTCGCCAGCACTTCGCCGTCGTCGCGCCAGAGTCGCGCGGACGCGACGATCATCAGTTCCGCGAGGGAATGGTCGAGAGATTCGCTCACAGGCGCTCCTTTACAGAATCGGCAACGGCAGCGTCGTCACGTGCGACAGCCCGCCGACGCCTTCGAGGTACTGGCGTTCGTCCTGGCCGACCACGTCGCGCAGGTACGCCGCCGTCTTCGCATCGTCTTCCGCACTGGCGCAATACGCGCGCAGGTGCGGCAGGTCCCAGCCGTAGGCCGGCCCGCACGACGTCGGGTGTGCGCCGCCCGGCGCGTGCACGACGCCGGTGACGAGCGAGCGCTCGAACGGATTGCGTTTCGCTGCGTCGAGGTCTTCGCTCGCGAGCGACGCGTCGACCGTTTCCGCCGACACGTAGCAACGCTGCGCGGCGCGTGCCATCCACGCGTCGAAGAACGGATCGGGGCCGTCGATGCGCGTGTTGCCCATCCGGTCGGCCGCGTTCACGTGCAGCAGCGCGGCGTCGAGGTCGATCGCCGGCATCGCGAGCAGCGTTTCGCCGTCGTCGTACGGCGACTGCACCGTGCGCAGTTGCGGCGCGTGATCGAGCAGCGCGGTGCCGAGCCCGGCACGCGTCGGCAGGAACGGCAGCCGGGCGGCCGCCGCGCGCAGGCCGAGCTGCAGCATCCCTTCGTCGAGTTCCAGCACGTCGATGCGGCCCTGTTCACGCGCACGACGGAATTGCGGTTCGAGCGGGATCACGTCGAGCGACACGAAGCCGAACACCACCTTGCGTACCTTGCCGGCCGCGCACAGCAGCCCGACATCGGCGCCGCCGTACGCGACGATCGTCAGGTCCTTCAGGTTCGAGCGCGCGATTTCGCGCACCAGTGCCATCGGCTTGCGCCGCGGCCCCCATCCGCCGATGCCGATCGTCATGCCGTCGGCGAGTTGCGCGACCACGTCGCGCGCGGACATCGTCTTGTCGAGAGATTTCATCGTCATCCTGCTGGCTCACCGGTATCCGATGCTGAAATCGTGGCCCCACTGGCTCACCTTCGTGGCCTCGAACACCGCGTGCTTCGACCAGTCGACCGTGAGGCCGCCGAAGCCGTATTCGAGATCGAAGCCGCCGGGGGTCTTCGTGTAGAAAGAGATCATCTGGTCGTTGCAGTGACGCCCGAGCGTCGCGGACATCTTCACGTCGTGCGCGGCGACGCGATCCAGCGCGCGGCCGACTTCGTCCATCGAGTCGACTTCGGCCATCACGTGCACGCAGCCCGACGGCACGGCCATCTCGAACAGCGCGAGGCTGTGATGGCGCGCGTTGCGGCAGTGCATGAAGTGGATGCGCTTTTCGGGTTCGGCGGGATCGGGCGTGAATTTCACGCGATAGATGTCGGACAGCTCGAAGCCGAGCACGCCGCGCACGAACGCGTCGGTCGCGTCGAACTGCGGCGCGGGCAGCACCACGTGGCCGAGCCCCATGTCGCCGGTGACGAAGTGCGCGACGCCCAGCGGCGACACGAAACGGCGGAAATCGCAGCGCGCCCCCCAATACAGCTCGTGACGGTTGCCGGACGGGTCGGTGCACCACGCCATCGCCTGCACGCGGCGCAGCGCGGCTTCAGCGGACGTCGCGCGGATCGGCTCGACGCCTGCCCGCTGCAGCACCGCCAGCGCGGCGTCGAACGCGGCGCCGTCGGGCAGCTCCCAGCCCGACGCGAAATAGCGGTCGGCCGCGCCGGGGACGATCACGTAGCGGAAATCGCGCTCGTCCATCTTCAGGTACAACGCGCCGTCGGGCGCGTCGAGCGCCTGCATGCCCAGCACGTCTTCCGCGTAGCGGCGCCACGCATCGACGCGCGTCGCCTCGACGACGACATAGCCAAGCGCACGGACATCGATCATGTCGGCCTCCTCCTGGTTCAGAATCCGTTGTTCGTGAAAGGATTCTGGCCGGTCGGGGGTGGTGTTACATCGTCTGTTGGGACGAGAGGCGGCGGGGAATCGGAGCGGCGCAGACGCGCGCGGCAGCCCGGCGGAACGGGCCATGCCTGCGGAAGGAGACGGAGAGCCGGTACAGGTTGCCGCGACGCGGCAACCGGGATCAGTCGAACGGGTTCAGCAACCTGACGCCGGTGCGGGCGAAATCCGCGACGTTGCGCGTCACCACGGTGAGATCGTTGATCAGCGCGGTGGCCGCGATCAGCTTGTCGAGTTCGTGCGTCGGATCGGGCACGCGCAAATGCCCCCACGTCTGGCTGATCTCGATGTCGACCGGCAGGATGTTCGGTGCATAGCCGGCCAGGATGGTTGCCACCCACGCCTCGAGCGCCGACGCCTGGGGGTGATCGCCGCGATGACGGATCAGGTCGACGCCGCGGCGAAGTTCAGCAACTGTCACGACGGACAGGTAAAGCGGGCTGGCGTCCGCCGCGGCCTGCCTGAAGAACGCCCGCACGCCACGGTTGGTTCGCTTGCCCTTCCTGATTTCACTGATGACGTTGGTATCAATCAAATACACGCCTGGCCTCGCCGGAATCCTGAATACGTTGAAAATCCGCGTCTTCGCCGACATCGGGCATGCTCATCAGCACTTGCGCAAATGTCTTTCGCTTCGGCCGGCCGAGCGCATCGGCCAGAATGGCCCGATGTTCGGCCTCGGCACTCCGGCCATTTGCCGCAGCCCGCTCGCGCAGGCTCTGAACGATATTGTCATCCACGTTACGCACCAGTAGATTTGCCATGGTTCCCTCCATCCGGATTGATATCAATGATAGCGCCATGACCGGGAATTGCAATCATTGCTATCATCGCCAACAACGGAAGGAGGACGGTGGTTGGCGTCAGCGAACGGCAACGGGCCGCATGAACCCTTTCGGCATGCGCCGCTCGCCCGACACGTCGAACTGCTGTTTGAAAGGTAAGCCGGATCGAAACGGCGGGGAAGACAGCCGATCGGCTAGTCACGGCTGAACGGCCTGCGCGGGCGCGCGCCGATCGATGCGGGACGGCTGCATTCACCGACTCCGCGCGCGGTGCTCGCGAGGGTCGTCGGCCCTCCCGTGCCGACATCCGTTGGCCCGCCCGTACCGGCGATGCCGGCCATTCCCCGCCCGGCACACGCAACGACGCCCCGCCGCTCAGAACCGATACGAAATCCCGATCTGCAACACCGGATACCACCGGTAGCGCGACATCACCTGCCGCAGCGAATCCAGCCCGCTCGCGGCCAGGATCTGGCTCTTCACGGGCCCGGCCGCGGCCGCCAGCTCCGGCGACAGCGTGTACGAGCATTTCGGTATCCCGTACGCAACGCCGAGGTCGGCGACGAATCCCAGCCCTTTCGACGCCGGCCGGTGCCCGTAGCCGATCCCGAAGTACGGCATCACGGTCGGATAGCGCGCTTCGGCCACCGCGTACATCCCCGGCCGCGCCGGATAACGCTTGCCGCCGAACACGTAAGTGCCATTGGTCGGCACCGATACGCCGCGAAGCTCGTCGTCGTTGAAGCGTAGCCCGAGCGTCGCGCGGAAGCCGCTGCCTCGCCACGGAAAGATGTCCGCGTACAAGCCTCCCTGGCGCAGCTTCAGGTCGTCCTGGTAGCGATTGCCGGCCACCGTGAAGTCATGCGAAAGATCGATCGCATTGAAATCCGCATGCGCACCGAGCATCGAATTGAAGCTCACGGCCGCGCCGATGCCGACGCCCTGCGTGCCGCCCTGCAGGTAGATTTCCTGCGCATGCGCACTCGCGGCGAACACCACCGCGACGAATGCCCATTGGTTAACTGTCGTTTTCACGGGCGCCTCCCCCGACATGTGCCGGGCGCGCCTCGCCAACGCATGCGGCCTGCGTCGCCGTGCGTGATGCGAACCCCGGCACGACACCTTGCAAGCACGCTTGCTGTTCGACGGATCGGGAACACGTTGCCCATGCGCATGACCGATACGACATGCGCGGCAGGTATGTCGCGAGAGGCGACGCCCGCGGCCCGATCCGATTCCCCGTTTGTTTCGATGTCGTTGCATGCCGCCGACGCGTTCGTCGTTCTCGCGAAATTCGTTTGCACCAGCGGCACCGGGTCAACCGCAAGGCACGTGCCATGCGGCGCAAATCGAAGCGGGAAAAGCGTGTCCGCGTCGCACAGGCGGCAACGCGGGGCGCAATGGTGGGGAAATGTTTCAGGAACGTATCCGTATCCGGCGCGCCGAGCCGAAAGGCGCGATTGGCGGAATTGCGCGTCGATCGCGCAGCGCCTGTGGATCGAGGCCGGACGGCCGTCAGCGCACGCGCGTCGCCACGACGATCAATCGTGTGCAGAGGAATACGTCGGAAAAGCGTTGCAAAAGTGTGACCTTTTGCCGGGCGCACGCGATGCCGATGCGCGATCGTACGTGACGAGGCAGGGTGAATACCGATGCGTGCGCATCCATCTGTCCGAGCCCGGCACAGATGCGATACGCGAGCCGATCGGTATATCGGCCCGCGTCGTCGATGATTTTCGGAAGGGATGGCGCGCGATATCCGCGCGCAAAACTACCGACCGTTCAGATACGGTTGTCCGAATGAATTTGCCACTTCGGCGTGCCGCTACAACCCATACCCACCGGAAACATTCAACTGCTGCCCGGTAATGTAACCAGCCCGATCCGACGCCAGAAACACCGCCGCCCGCCCGACATCGTGCGCCTTCCCCCAGCGCTTGAGCGCGAGCATCTTCTGCGTCTCGTCGATCCACGCCTGGTCGAACTGCCCCTGTTCGAGCAGCACCGGAAACATCCCGGCCTCGATCACGCCGACCAGGATCGAATTCGCGCGAATGTCGTAGCGCCCTTCCTCGCGCGCCAGCCCTTTCACCAGCGCCTCGTTCGCCGCCTTCGGTGCGACCGACAGCCCGTCGCGCTCGGGCCAGCGCAGATGCCCGGCCGACCCGAGCGTCACGAACGATCCGCCGCCCGACGCACGGAAGTGCGGCAGCGCGGCCTTCGCCGCGACGAAGAAGCCGATCGTCTCGACGTCGATCGCGCGGCGCCAGTCGTCGTGTGTCATGTCGCCGATATGACGCTGGTTCACGAACGGCCCGGCCGCCCAGACCACCGTGTGCACGCGGCCATGCGCGCCGATCGCGGCCGCGAGCGCGGCGTCGACCTGTGCGGAATCGGTCACGTCCACGCAGTGCGTGGTGGCCGCGACACCCTCGCCGCGAATGTCGCGCGCGACCCGCTCGGCCACGTCGGCCTTGCTGCGGTAGCCCACCGCGACCGGCACGCCGGCCCGCGCGAACTCGAGCGCGACACCCTGCCCGATCCCGCCGCTGCCGCCGAACACCAGCACCGCACCCTGCGGAAACCCGTTGTCGTTCATGCGTTCATCCCGTTCGTGTACGGCGGCGGCGCTCAGGCCGCCGCCTCGGTCCCCGCCCGCAGGCGGTACTTCAGCACCTTCCCGGCCGCACTCGTCGGCAGTTGCTCGACGAACGTGAAATAACGCGGCACCTTGTAGTTCGCCATGTTGCGGCGCGCCCAGTCGTTCAGTTCGTCGGCGTCGGCATGCGCGCCCGGCCGCAGCACGACATACGCGTGCCCGACCTCGCCGAGCCGCGTATCGGGCACGCCGACCAGCGCGACCTGTGCGATCGCCGGATGCGCGGCGAGCAGCCGCTCGATCTCGGCCGGATAGCAGTTGAAGCCGCCGACGATGAACATGTCCTTGATGCGGTCGGTGATCTTCAGGTTGCCGTTCGCGTCGACGCAGCCGAGATCGCCCGTATGCAGCCAGCCATCGGGATCGACGGTTTCGCGCGTCGCGTCCGGCTGGTTGAAATAGCCGCGCATCACGTTGTAGCCGCGCACCCAGATCTCGCCGGTCTCGTCCGGCCCGAGCGGCGCGCCGCCCGGCCCCGCGATGCGCAATTCGACATCCGGCATCGGCCGGCCGGACGTACAGGCGACCGTCTGCGCATCGTCGCCTTGGCGGCACAGCGTCGCGAAGCCGCACGATTCGGTCAGCCCGTAGCCGGTCAGCACCGTCTCGAAGCCGAGCTCGGCGCGCATCCGTTCGATCAGGCTCGGGGCGATCGCCGCCGCGCCCGTGACCGCGATCCGCAGCGACGACAGGTCGCGCGTCGCGCGATCGGGCGCGTCGAGCAGCGCGTAGTACAGCGTCGGCGGGCCGGGCAGCACCGATATGCGGTCGTCGGCAACGCGCCGCAGCACGTCGGCCGGCTGGAACACGAGATGCGGCAGCACGGTCGCGCCGCTCGACAGCGCGGCGAGCCAGCCCGCCTTGTAGCCGAACGTGTGGAAGAACGGATTGACGATCAGGTAGCGGTCGTCAGGACGCACGCCGGCGATCGCCGCCCACGCCTGCGCGGCGCGCAGGTTCTGGCCGTGCGCGGTCATCACGCCCTTCGGGCGGCCCGTCGTGCCGGACGTGAACATCAGGTCCATCACGGTGTCGGGCGTCACCTGCGCCTCGCGTTCGCGCACCGCGTTCAGCGGCACCTCGGCGCCGCGCGCGAGGAACGCGTTCCAGGTCTCGTCGTGCGCGCCGGGCGGCGGTTCGCCATCGAACACGACGACGCGCTCGAGCGTCGCCGGCCGATGCGGCGCGAGCATCGCCGGATAGGATTCGCCGAGGAACGTGCCGCAGCAGAACAGCAGCCGCGCGCCGCCGTCGTGCAGGATGCCGCCCACCTCCATCCCCTTCATCCGCGTATTGACCGGCACGAGGATCGCGCCGACGGTGTGGATCGCCAGCGCCGCGACGATCCATTGCGGCAGGTTCGGCGCCCACATCGCGATGCGGTCGCCGGCCTCGATGCCGCTCGCGAGCAGCGCGCGGGCCGCATCGAGGCGGGCCGTGTCGAGTTCCGCGTAGGTCAGCCGGCCGTGCTCCGACTCGATCGCCGGATGCGCGCCGTGGCGCGCGGCTGCCCGTGCGATCAGCGCGGGCGTGGTCAGGATTTCGTTGTCCATCGTCATAGATCAGGGTGGCCGTGCGCGCCGCCGGCGCGCATCGGCTCAGTCGGGAAACACCACGCGCAGTGCGTCGCTCGCGGGCCGTGCGCAACAGGCGAGCGTCCAGCCGGCCGCGATCTCGTCGTCGTCGAGCACGTGGTTGCTGTCGAGCGCGACCTCGCCGCGCTCGATCCGGCACATGCACGCGCCGCATTGCCCCATCCGGCAGGAATTCGGCGCCGGCACGCCGGCGCGCAGCATCGCGTCGAGCAGCGTTTCGCCGGGCGCGCTGTCGAACGCGAACGCGTCGCCGTCGAGCACCGTCTCGATCGCCGCACCGTCGCCGGGCGCCGATGCTGCCGCCGTTGCCGCCGTAGTCGCGGCCTGCGCCGGCGCATCGGGCAACGACGCGAACCGCTCGACATGCACGCGCGCACGCGGCAGCCCGAGGCCGAGCATCGCGGCCAGCGCGTTCTCCATGAACAGCGCGGGCCCGCAGATGAACGTCTCCTGCCGGCTGAACGGCCGCGCGAGTTCCTCGAGATGACGCTGCTGCGGAATGCCCTGCACGCTGTCGAGCCAGTGGATCACGCGCACGCGCCCGGGATGGCGCTGCGCGAGCTGCTGAAGTTCGTCGCGGAAAATCACCGAGCGTTCGTCGCGGTTCGCGTAGATCAGCGTCAGCATCCCGCGCCCGTGCACGAGCGCCGATTTCAGGATCGACAGCACGGGCGTGATGCCGCTGCCGCCCGCGAACAGCAGCAGGTCGCCGTCGAGCGCGCGCGGCGTGAACACGCCGGCCGGCGGCAGCACCTCGAGCGTGTCGCCCGCCTGCACGCGGTCGCACAGCCAGTTCGACGCCCGGCCGTCGCGCACGCGCTTGACGGTGATCTTCGGCGCGGCGTCGATGCCGGGCGCGCTCGACAGCGAATAGCAGCGCGCAACGGCCGCGTCCGCGCACGGCACGTTCAGCGTCAGGAACTGCCCGGGCCGGTACGCGAATGCGTCGCGCAACGCGGTCGGCACGTCGAACACGAACGAGCACGCGTCGTCGCTTTCGGCAATCACTTCGGCAACGGTCAGCCGATGGAAGCGCGAATCGCTCATCGCCGGCTCCTCACGTCACGCGGCCGCACGGGCCACCGGCGCGCCGGGCGTCGTGTAGGCGCCGTCGAGATAGACGAGCGGATCGACGTCGCCGCACATCAGCACCTCGCGAATGCGCCCGATGAACACCGTATGCGTGCCGTATTCGAAGCGGCCGTCCTGCTCGCAAACGAGGCTCGCCTGCGAATCGCGCAGATAGGGCACGCCGTGCGGCGACGTGTGCCAGTCGCCGGTCGTGAAGCGCGCTTCGCCCTTCAGCCGGCCGCTGCAGTCGATCGCGATGCCTTCGTGGCGGGCCGACAGCACGTTCACGCAGAACGGGGCGCCCGCATCGAGCGGCGGATACAGCGACGCGGTGCGGTTGATGCAGATCAGCAGCGAAGGCGGATCGGTCGACAGCGAGTCGACCGCCGTCGCGGACATCGAGTAGCGCCGGCCGTCGTGCGCGCTGCTGATGACCGTGACGGAGCGCGCGAGGCGGCGCATCGCGAGCAGCATGTCGGTGCGCAGCGGATGGGGGGTGAGATCGCTCATCATTGGACTCCGTCAAGTTCAGTCGTGGATGGCCGGGCCGGCCGGCCGCCGGCGTCGGCCGCGTGCGCGGCCAGGTGATCGGCGGCGATATACCCGAAGGTCATCGCCGGGCCGAGCGTCGAGCCCGCGCCGGGGTAGCTCGCGCCCATCATCGACGCGCTGGTGTTGCCGATCGCGTAAAGGCCGGCGATCGGCTCGCCGTCGGCGCGCAGCACGCGGGCCAGCGCGTCGGTGACGAGCCCGCCCTTCGTGCCGATGTCGCCCGCGTCGATCCGCACCGCGTAGAACGGCGCCTGGTCGACCGGCCCGAGGCACGGGTTCGGCTCGTTCCGCGGATCGCCGTAATACGTATCGAACGCGTTGTCGCCCTTGCCGAACGCCTCGTCGATTCCGGTCGCCGCGTAGCGCGCCATGTCGCGCAGCGTGTCGTGCAGCCCGGCCGCGTCGACGCCGATGCGCGCCGCAAGCGCGTCGATCGTGTCGGCCTTCACGAGCACGTCGCGAAACGCTGCCGGGATCCGCGCATCGGGCATCATCGACGCCGGCATGATCGGCCCGCACGGATACTTGCGGCGAAACCGCGCGTCGAACACCATCCATGCGGGCACGCTCGCGCCGGTGCGCGCATGGTCGCGATACATCGCCGGCACGAATTCGGAATACGGCGCGGCTTCGTTGACGAAGCGCTTGCCGAGGCCGTTGACGATCACGCAGCCCGGCAGGTTGCGTTCGACGAACAGCGCGCGCTGTTTCTCCTCGCCGGCGACCCCGACCGTCGGTGCGCCCCACACGTGTTCCATCAGCGCCAGCGCGCCGCCGAGCCGATGGCCTTCGGCGATCGCATCGCCGGCGTTGGCAGGCGGCGTCGCGCTCCACAGCGCCTGCGTCGGCTGCGGCAGGTAGCGTTCGCGCATCGGCTGGTTACGCTCGAAACCGCCCGCGCCGAGGATCACGCCGCGTCGCGCGGCGATCGTCACGGGCTGCCCGAAGCGCTGCGCGCGCACGCCCGTCACGCGGCCGTCCACGTCGAGCAGGTCGCGCATCGGCGTGTCGAGCCACACCGGCACGTTGCGCTCGAGCAGCGCGCGGCGCAGCCCGCCAATCAGTGCGTTGCCGAGCGTCAGGCGCCGGTCGCGCCGCGTGCGGCGGCGCATGCCGATATCGAGCCAGTAACGGCCGAACTGTGCGATCGCGAGCTTCATGAAGCCGGGCCCGCGCGAGAACAGCGTGTGCGCTTCCTTCGACGTCACCGCCACGCGCCCGCCGATCAGCGTGCCGGGCGACGGCGGACGCAGCCGGTCGAGCTCGTCGCCGAGCAGCCCGCCGTCGAACGGCAGCGGATCGAGCGCGCGATAACCCGGCATCGCGCCCGGCACCTTCTGGAAATAGTCCGCGTACTTCGGCAGCGACTGGTAGCGCACCGGGGTCTTCGATTCGAGGTAGCGCAGCATCTCCGGCGCGCGGTCGAGATACGTGTCGAGCTTCTCGGGCGTCGACGCGCCGGCCACGCAGGCTTCGATGTAGCCGCGCGCGGCCTCGCGCGAATCGGTCGCGCCCAGCTCGGCGATATGGTGGTTGCACGGCACCCAGATGCCGCCGCCCGACACGGCCGACGTGCCGCCGTACAGCGCCGTCTTCTCGATCACGACGACGGACAGGCCGCGGTCGGCCGCGCGGCACGCGGCGAGCAGCGCACCCGCGCCCGAACCGACGACCACCACGTCGAACACGTATTGCTGTGCTTGCGGGTCGTTCATCGCGTCTCCGTCAGATGAAGAAGTCGGTGTTCTCGCGGCCGAGCATCACGGCGCCGAGGTTCTGGCCGAAACGGTCGACGTTGTTCGCGTAATGCGCGCGGGCCGCATGCAGGTCGAGGAAGCGGCGCACCAGCGGATTGCGGTGATAGATGCCGTTGCCGCCCGCGTAGCGCAGCAGCGCGTTCGCCGCCTGCGCGCAGCGCTCGGCGACCTGCGCGGACTGGTAGCGGAAATGCACGCGGCGCTCGATCGACACGGCCGGCCCGCCCGTCACCGACGCCATCAGTTCCGCGAAATTGCGCTTGAGCAGCACCTTCATCTCGTCGATCGCGACCGCCGCGTTCGCGCACGCGTTCTGCGCACCCGGATCGTCGGTCGTCTTCGCGCCGCTGTTGGCCGATACGCGCGTGGCCGCATAACCGGTGAAATCGTCGAGCGCGCCCTGCAGCGCGCCGATGCACGACGTGCACACGGCGCGCACGAAGATCTGCGCGAACGGCAGCCTGAACAGCGGCGCATCGTTGACGGCGAGGCCCGGGCTCGTGCCCATCATCCCGTCGATGGCCTTGTGCGTGCGGTACGCGGGCACGAACACGTCGTCGACGACGATGTCGTGGCTGCCCGTCGCGCGCAGGCCGAGCACGTCCCAGTCCTGCTGGATCCGGTAATCGGATTTCGGCAGCAGGAAGGTGCGGTATTCGGGCGGCTGGCCGGCCTCGGCCGGCGGCACCAGTGCGCCGAGGAACACCCATTCGCACAGTTCGCTGCCGCTCGAGAACTTCCAGTGGCCCGACAGGCGGAAGCCGCCGTCGACCGACGTGACGCGGCCGACCGGCATGTAGGTCGACGCGATCAGCGTCGCCGGGTCGTTGCCCCACACGTCCTGCTGCGCGCGCGCGTCGAACAGCGCGAGCTGCCAGTTGTGCACGCCGACGACGCCGTACACCCACGCGGTCGACATGCAGCCGCGCGCGAGTGCCATCTGGATGTCGAAGAACGCCTGCGGATCGAGCTCGTAGCCGCCGTAGCGCTTCGGCTGCAGCACCTTGAAGAAACCGGCGGCCTGCATGTCGGCGATCGTCTCGGCCGGGATGCGGCCCTGCGCTTCCGCCTGCGCGGCGCGGCCGGCCAGCGTCGGCGCCAGCGCCTCGGCCCGGGCGATCAGCGTGGCGGCCAATGCGTTCGAATCGTTGTCGCGATGCACGAATGTCTCCTGTGGAACGGGGGCTGCGCCGCGGCGCCCGCCCCGCTCTCGTTCAAAGTTGTCCGGCGCGGCCTGGCCGCGGGCGATGCTCGCCACCACCGATGGTCGGCTTCGCGCGACCGCGCCGCATCGTCCGACCGGACGGGACGACGGGCGCGGCCCGCCCCGCCTTACGCGCAGGCACGCTCCTTCTCCTTGTTGAAGAACGGGATCACGTGCTCGCCGATATTGCGGATCGTCTCCATCTGCGCTTCGTGCGGCACCGTCCCCATCTGGCACAGGAACAGCACTTCGTCGACGCCGGCTTCCTGCAGGCGGCCGACATAGCCGATGCAGTCGTCCACCGTGCCGTACGCGTGGTTCGGGTTCATCATCGCGAGCGCCGGATCGGCGAAGTTCACGACGACTTCCTCCGACGCGAAGCGCGAGCGGATCACCATCTCGCCGGTGTCGGCCTGCACGAGGTCGTCGCCCCACTTCGCCGGGTCCGGACGCTCGCCGCCCGTGTACCAGTACGCGAGCGATTCCATGAAGTAGCGCTGGCCGCGGATGCCGATCTTGCGGGCAGCCTGGCCGTCGGCCATCACGACCGTCGGGCACAGCGCCGCGAGGTGCTGGGTCGGGCGGAAGCCGACCTGGTCTTCCGGCTTGCGGTTCGCCCACGCTTCGCGATACACGGCGTTCTTCTTCGCGACTTCATCGGGGCCGCCGAAGCCGAGCACCAGCGCGCCCATCCCGCGCTGGCCGGCGCGCAGCAGCGCGTCGGTGTTGGTGCACGCGAGGTACATCGGCGGGTGCGGGTCCTGGAACGGCTTCGGGTGGATCGGACGCTTCGGGATCTTGATGTACTTGCCGTCGTGCTCGATCTCGTCCTGCACGAACATCTTCGGCACGAGGTACATCGATTCGTCGATCATCGGCTGCAGCTCGTTGAGGTCGTAGCCGAACGCGCCGGCTTCCTGCTGGCTCCCGCCCTTGCCGACGCCGAAGTGCACGCGGCCGCCCGACAGGATGTCGAGCAGCGCGACGCGCTCGGCGACCTTGATCGGGTGGTTCATCGCGGGCGGCAGGCACACGACGCCGTGGCCGAGGCCGATGCGCGTCGTGCGGCCGGCCAGGTACGCAAGGAAGGTTTCCGGCGCGCTCATGTGCGCATAGTTGGTCAGCGACGTGTGCTCCACGCACCAGATCGTGTCGAAGCCGACCTGCTCGGCGAGCAGCGCCTGTTCGACCGTCTCCTTGAATACCCGGTGGTCGCCCTCGCGCGATGCGTCGGTGGTCTGGGCTTCGTAGATGAGGGAAAACTTCATTGCGTGCGTCTCCATGTATGTTGGACGAGTCGGGGTCGCGCAGCCCGCCCGCACGATACGGACGAATAGCGACGGTCCACGGATGGGAGTGTCGGCGCGCGGCCGGGCGCGGGCATCGTCTGTTCGGAGTATCGGCACGCGTGCGGGGACAGAGGGGTTTCACGGTCATCCGATCGGACTGCGTGAGCGCACGAACGGCGCGCTAGCATCGAACGGCGGCACGTTGCACGCCGCCCACATCAAGACAAGGGAGATCCGGGATGAAGGTATCGATGCTGCTGTATCCCGTCGACGACATCGACACGGCGCTGCCGCTGTTCGTCGACGGGCTGGGCCTGAACGTGAAGTTCCGCGACGGCGATCGTTATTGCGCGCTCGACGGCGGCCCGCTGACGATCGCGCTGGTCGCGGGCGACGAGCAGATCGTCGAGCGCGCGGCGCTCACGCTGCGCGTCGACGAGGACGACGACCTGTATGCGGCGATGGCGCGGGTCGTGAAGGCCGGCGCGTCGGTGCGCGTGCCCGTGCAGGCCGGGCCGCACGAATACCGCGCGGTGCTGGAGGACAAGAACGGCGCGCTGCTGGTGATTTCGCAGAAGCGGGCTGCGTGACGGCCGCATGACGGTCGCATGATGGAGCGCGTCACATCGCGTTGCGCGGGCGCCGGAGCCGGGCGCGTCGCGCGTGGCGAGCCCGTTACGCGTTCGCGCCCGGTGTGCTCAGGTCGCTCGCTTCCAGCAATTCGAGCAGCGTGCGCGCCGGCTGGCTGAGCCGCTTCGCGGCCAGCGCGATGAATTCGATGTCGGGCAGCTCGGGCAGCGCGCCGCCGTTGACCAGCGGCGCCAGCCCGCCCGTCGACAAATAGTGCGACGTCGCGGTCAAGCCGAGCCCCGCGCGCGCGGCCGCGATGCAGCCCGGCTGGCTGCTGCTCGAACACACGACTTCCCAGCCGATGCCCTTCTCGGCGAGCGCGTTCAGGACGATCGCGCGCGTCACGCTCGGCTCGGCGACCAGCACGAGCGGCAGCGGCCGCTCCGGATCGACGACGGTGCCGGGCCGCGCGACCCACTCGAGCCGCGTGCGCAGGAGCGGCGTGCCGCGCCGCTCGCCGAGCCGCCGCTTGCCGATCATCAGGTCGAGCGCCCCCGCGTCCAGCCCTTCGTAGAGCCGGCTCGTCATGCCGGTGGTGATCTCCAGCGCGACGTCCGGGTGCGCGGCGCGAAACCCGGCCAGCACGTCCGGCAACGCGACGAGCGCGAGATCGTCCGGCGCGCCGAGCCGCACCAGGCCCTGCAGCCTCGGCTTGCGGAATTGCGATTCCGCGCGGTTCAGCGCCTGCAGGATCACGTTCGCATGCACGAGCAGCGCCTCGCCGTCGGCCGTCATCGCGATCGAATGGGTGTCGCGCACGAACAGCCGCCGCCCGACGCTTTCTTCGAGACGACGGATGTGTTCGCTGACGCTCGACTGGTTGAGCCCGAGTTGCCGGCCCGCTTCGGTGAAGCTGCGGCAATTCGTGACGGTCGCGAACGTCTTGAGCCAGACGGGATTGAGCATCCCGCATTGTCATCGTTGTTTTCGATGACAGTCAACGTCATCAGGCAGCTTCCCGATGACCATCGGAATCGGTACCATCGTGCGCTTGAAGACCGGCTGGCGCCGTGCCGACGCGCCGCCTGCGCCGACCTTTGCACCATCGAATTCTCCATGTCCCGGGAACCCACACACTCCGCGCTGCTCTGGATCGTCGCCGCTGCGTTCTTCATGCAGTCGCTCGACACGACGATCGTCAACACCGCCCTGCCTTCGATCGCGCAAAGCCTGAACGCGTCGCCGCTCGCGATGCAGCCCGTCGTGGTCGTCTATACGCTGACGATGGCGATGCTCACGCCGGCGTCCGGCTGGCTGGCCGACCGGTTCGGCACGCGCCGCGTGTTCTCGATTGCGATTCTCGTGTTCGTGCTCGCATCGATCGGCTGCGCGGCGTCGCATACGCTCGGCCAGCTCGTCGCCGCGCGCGCGCTGCAGGGCATCGGCGGCTCGATGCTGCTGCCGATCGGGCGGCTCGCCGTGCTGCGCCGCGTGCCGGGCGAACAGTACGTCGCGGCGATCGCGTTCGTGTCGACCGCCGGCCAGCTCGGCCCGATCGTCGGGCCGACGCTCGGCGGCTGGCTCACGCAGGCGATTTCGTGGCACTGGGTGTTCATCGTCAACGTGCCGGTCGGCGTGGTCGGCTTCCTCGTCGTGCAGCGCTACCTGCCGCACGACCAGGCGACGCAACCGCCGCCCTTCGATTTCGTCGGCTGTGCGCTGCTGTCGGTCGCGATGATCGCGCTGTCGCTCGCGATCGACCCGCCGATGCCCGCGCATCGCGCCGCATGGGCGGCCGGGCTCGCGGCGCTCGGGCTGGCGAGCGCGCTCGCGTACCTGCCGTACGCGCGGCGCCGCGCGCAGCCGCTGTTCCGGCTCGGGCTGTTCCGCGAGCCGAATTTCGGTTCGGGGCTGCTCGGCAACCTGCTGTGCCGGATCGGCACGAGTTCGGTGCCGTTCATGCTGCCGCTGCTGATGCAGGTGCAGCTCGGCTATACGCCGCTGCAATCGGGGCTGATGATGCTGCCGGCCGCGATCGCGGGGGTCATCGCGAAACGCTGGATCGCGCCGCTCGTGAAGCGCTTCGGCTATGCGGCGTTCCTGGTCGTGAATACGGGGATCGTCGGGTGTGCGATCGCGGGGTTCGCGCTGGTGTCGGTGCGGCCCGCGCCGGTACTGGAAAGCGTGCTGCTGATCGTGTTCGGCACCGCGAACTCGATGCAGTTCGCGGCGATGAACGGCGTGACGCTCAAGGGGCTGTCGCATGCCGACGCCGGCAGCGGCAACAGCCTGTTCACGATGATGCAGATGCTGGCGATGGGGCTCGGCGTGTCGATCGGCGGCGGCCTCGTCAACCTGTTTGCCGCCTATCGGGGCTCGATGGCGCACGGATTCATGCTGTCGTTCGCGTGCATGGGTGGGGTGACGCTGCTGTCGTCCGTCGTGTTCCGGCGGATCGATACGGCCGCGCCGCCGGCCGGTGCCGCAGCGCGCCCGTCCGCGTGAGCGCGGCCGTCAGTTCACCTGACGGCGCTCGACAACGCGCTTGAGCACCCAGCGAATCGACGAGCCGTCGGCCGGCGGCCGAGCCACGCGGTATTCGTCGATTTCAAGCGTGTACTGGTATCCGGGCTGGTAAGCGAAGCCTTCGATGCCCGCGTACCACAGGCTCCACGGCTCGTTCGGGCTGTTTCGCACCTGCAGGCACTCCATCGGCGCGACGCCCGTGCATCGCGCGGATTGCGGCGCGACCTGGACGGTCCTGGTCACCGGCTTGCCGTCGGCCGGGCGCGCCGCGTTCGGCGCCGTGGCGACCGCGTCGGTCTGGCATCCGGCGAGGAGCGTGCTGCCGGCAATGACGGCCGCGCCGAGCAGCGTTCTGGATTGGCGAATCATCTGATGTTCCTCAGGAAGCGTTGGCGGGCCGATTAGAAATCCTCGCCGCGGGAAAGTTCACAAACACCTTACAGAAACAGGGCCGCCACCTTCATTCGTGGGATGTCGCGCGCGCGCCGGTCCGTTACCGTGATCCGGTTCAGCCGCGCGCATCGCCGCCGGCGGCTCGCACGTGCACGCCGGGCGGCGGGGCCTGTTCAGTCCTGCCGACCCGGTGCCCGCAACAGGAGACAACCCGAATGACCACGACGCCCACGGCCCTGCCGCCGTATCTCTCCCAACGCGGACCTGCGCACGCCCGACGGAATCGAGTGCGGTTTCCGCGTGTGCCCCGGCGGCATCGCCCGTTCGGCGAGCACCGGCCGCCCGGAAAACCGCGACGACAAGGCGCAACGCATACCGGCCACGCCGATGGCGCGGCGCGGCGAGTCACCGCCACATCGCGAAAACGATGACGCGGCTGTGCTCGCCCGCTGCGCGCTTCATTACCGGTCAGGCGATCGCCGTCGACGGCGGGTTCATCGTGTGACGATCGTGTACCATCGACGCTTCCTGATTGGCCTGATCGCGCCGCGTTCGTCCGCCCGCCTCCACGCGTACGATCCGCTCAGCACACCCCGCTTCGCATGACCTCACCCGTTCCGTCCGACGCCGCGCTGCGCCCGCTGCCGATCGATGCGCTGACCGTGCCGGCCGCGCTCGACGGACGCACGGGCACCAACCGCTCGACCGGCACGCATCCGCAGATTGCCGCGACCAACGACCTCGACGCGGTGCGCGCCTGGCTCGCGCGCTTCGTCGACACACCGACCACGTTCCAGAATTACCGCAAGGAAGCCGAGCGCCTGCTGCTGTGGGCCGTGATCGCGTGCGGCAAGCCGCTGTCGTCGCTCACGCACGAAGATCTGATCGTCTACCGGCAGTTCCTGCTCGCGCCCGCGCCGGCCGAGCTGTGGTGCGCGAACGGCGGACGCAAGCATCCGCGCGACGATCCGCGCTGGCGGCCGTTCTACGGGCCGCTGTCGGCGGCCAGCCAGCGGCAGGCGCTGGTGATCCTGAACGTGATGTTCTCGTGGCTCGTGCAGGCCGGTTACCTGGCCGGCAATCCGCTCGCGTTGTCGCGCCAGCGGCAGCGCCGGCCCGCACCGCGTGTCACGCGCCATCTCGGGCAACCGCTGTGGCAGTCGGTCAAGGAGGCGATCGCCGCGATGCCGCGCGACGACGCGCGGGCGCGCTTCCATGCGGACCGCGCGCGGTGGCTGTTCACGCTGCTGTATCTCGGCGGGCTGCGCATCACCGAAGCGGCCGACACGACGATGGGCCAGTTCTTCTGCCGGCGCGACGCGGACGGGCGCGACCGCTGGTGGCTCGACGTGACGGGCAAAGGCGGCCGGCAACGGCTCGTGCCGGCCACCGACGAAATGATGGCCGAGCTGTCGCGCTACCGGCGCGCGCACGGCCTGCCCGCGTTGCCGTCCGACGGCGAGTCCACGCCGCTCGTGCTGCCGGTCGGCCAGGCACGCAAGCCGCTCACGCGCGCGGCGCTGCACCGGATCGTGAAGCAGGTGTTCCGGCACGCGGCCGACCGGCTGCGCGCGAACGGCGAAGCGGGCGAGCAGCAGGCACGCGTGCTCGAACAGGCATCCGCGCACTGGCTGCGCCACAGCGCGGGCTCGCACATGGCCGACGGCCGCGTCGACCTGCGGCTCGTGCGCGACAACCTCGGCCACGTGTCGCTCACGACGACGAGCCAGTACCTGCATGCGGACGACGACTGGCGGCATCGCGAGACGGAGGAGAAGCACCGGATCGGATGGTAGGCGCGCACCGGCCTGACGGCTCCCGGCTCGCACGCTACATCGGCGCTCAGTGATCGAGTTCGAGCCCGCCCAGGCCGCCGTTGCTGCGGCATTTCGCGCGGTCGCTTTTCGCCGGCACGTCGATCTGGCCGCACAGCACGTCGATGCGCTTGCGGTAGCTGTCGATCAGGCACTGCGTCGTCGTGCAGCGGTTACGCGCCTTCAGCCACGCCCTCTGCGTCGCCATGAACTGCTCGTGCTCGGGCGGATGCTCGACCGGATAGTTGCTGAAGTCGTCGAGCATGTGCTGGAAATCAGCGTTGAGCGCATCGTCGAGACGCGACAACGTCGGATTGGCGCAGATTTCACGCTCCACGAACGTGGACGCCTTCGTGCAGTTGAACGACGCGGCGTGCGCGCCGGTCATGCCGGCGACGACGGCCAGCGCAACGAGCCATGCTTTCATGTGGGTGCCGTAACGAAGAAAACGGCGGCCGCGGATCGGCTCGCCGTGGCGGACGAACGGGAATGCGCGTCGCCGGAAGCCCGTCGCCGGATGCCCGTCGCCGGGATCCGGCAGCTTAGGGCAACGTGCATCGCAGTTCAATACGCGACGCCGCTTCCCCGTACCCTCGCCGCACGCCGCGCGGCACGTCACGCCCGATCAGTACACGCCCACCCAGTGCCCGGGCACCCACGCCCAGTGATTGCCGGCCCACCGGTAATGCCCCTTCGCCCAGCGATAGCCCGGCGCGGGCATCGGCGGCGGCGTCTCGACGATCGGCGCCGGCTGCGGCGGCCGCACGGGCTCGACCACGCAGGCGGACATCAGCGTCGCACTGGCCGCTACCAGCACGGTGAGCGAAACGGAGCGGATCTTCATCATCTTGCATTCTCCCTTTTGTGTCGTGAATGAATCGGCGCGCATCACGCCGTGCCGCGAATCAGCCCGCTCATCGGCCGCATCGCGCCGCTTTCGGCGAACAGCGCGGACGCGGTGCGGTGCGGATCGAGCCGCAGGCTTTCGGCGGCGGCGCCCGAGATCAGCGCGTCGAGCGACGCGGTCGGCTTCAGGTCGCGCCCTTCGTACAGGTCGCCCGGCCGCAACCCCGGCCAGTCGGCGATCACGCGGCCGCCCGCGACCGCGCCGCCCGCGAGCATTGCGACCGACGCCTGCCCGTGATCGGTGCCGCCCGTGCCGTTCGCGGCGGCCGTGCGGCCGAACTCGGTCGCCACCAGCACCGTGGTCTGCTGCCATGCGGGCCCGAGGCCGTCGCGCAGCGCGGCGAGCATCGTGTCGAGCGCTTTCAGTTGATTCGCGAGCCGCGCGTTCTGCGCACTGTGCGTGTCCCAGCCGCCCGTTTCGATCATCGCGATGCGCGGGCCGTCGTCGCGCGCGAGAAACGTCGCGGCGAGCTTGCCGACACCCGCCGGATCCTGCCGCGCATGCGCATCGCCGGCGAGGCCGCGCGCATCCATCGCCGATTGCCACAACGGGCCGAGCTGCGCGTCGGCCTCGTAGAGCGCCGACACGCGCGCGAGCAGGTCGTCCGGCGCGGCCGGCAAACCGGACGGCGCGTACGACGCCGCCTGCACGGTGCCGCGCAGCGCGAGCGGCACGGTCGGTGCGAACGCGATCGCGCTTTCGCGCGTCGCCGGCAGCAGCGCGGCGAGCCGGTTCAGCCACCCGTCCTTCACCTGGTACGGCGCGCGGCCGCCCGTCTCGAGCACGTTCTGGCCGTCGAAATGCGAGCGGTCGCGATACGGCGACGCGATCGCATGAACGAACAGCGCCTGCCCGTCGCGGTACAACTGCGCGGTCTGCACGAGCGACGGATGCAATGCGAACGTGCCGTCGAGCCGCGTCGCGGCCGCCGTGTCGATCGCCAGCGGGCCGCGCAGCGACGCATACGCGGGTTCGGCATACGGCACCAGCGTGTTCAGGCCGTCGGCGGCGCCGCGCTGGATCACGAACACGAAGCGCCGGTCGGTCTCGACGTTCGCGAATACGATCCGCGGCGCGACGAGCATCGCGCCGGCGCCGGCGGCCGCCACGCGCAGGAATTGTCGGCGGGACAGTGCCATGGTCATCTCCGTTGGAAATCGGGCGATACGAGCAGCAAGGCGAGCGACGTGGTCGCGCTTTCGGCGCGCGACAGTGCGGTCGCCGTCGGCGCGCTCAGCGAACCCGCGAGCAGCGTGTTGCCGAGCGTGCGCGGATCGAGCCGGTCGCCCGTGCGTGCGGCCAGCCGCTGCGCCAGCTCGACGCGGCGCACGAGCGCATCGGGCGCGGCCCAGCTCGCG
>NZ_QOBB01000086.1:0-27875 GCF_024704855.1 Burkholderia sp. HAN2018
CGAGCCGCACGCGGGCCGCCGCGTCGTCGTACGCGCCCCGCGCGGACAGCGCGGCGCGCGACGACGCGTCGAGCGCTTCCGCATCGTGCTCGAGCGCCGCGAGCGAATCGGCGACGTTCTGGAACGCGCCGAGCACGGCCTGCTTGTACTGGTCGACGGCGGCCTCGTAAGTCGCCTTCGCCGCGCGGCGCTGGGCGAGCAGCGCGCCGCCGTGGAAGATCGGCTGGCTCAGCGACGCGCCGACGTTCCAGATCGCGCCGGCGCCCGACAGCATCGCCGGCCAGCTGAAGCCGCCTTTGCCCATCGCGGCCGACAGCGACAGCTGCGGGAACATCTGCGCGGTCGCGAGGCCGACTTCGGCCGCGGCCGCCTTCAGCCCCGCGTCGGCGGCCTGGATGTCCGGGCGGCTTTGCAGCAGGTCCGACGGCACGACGACGGGCACCTGTTCGGGCAGGTGCAGATCGGCGAGCGTGAGATCGGCCGGCGGCCGGTCGGGCGTGCGGCCGACCAGCACCGCGAGCGCATGGCGGGCCGAGTCGCGCTGCTGGCGCAGCGCGGGCAGGCTCGCCGCGAACGTGTCGGCGCTTTGCCGCGCGTTCAGCGCGTCGCTGCGCGAGGCGGAACCGAGTGCGTAGCGGCGTTCGGCATCGTGCGCCTGGTCGTTGGCGAGGGCGACGAGCCGCTCGGTCGTGTCGATCTGCGCATTCAGCACCGACACCGTGATCGACGCGGTGACGATGTTCGCGGCCAGCGCGCGCCGCGCGGATTCGAGCTGGAACGCGCTGACGTCGACGCGTCGCGCCAGCGCGCGGTTCGCGAAACGCGACGCGCCGAACAGGTCGATCGTGTAGCTCGCCTGCAACTGGCCGACGAACGTGTCGTACAGCAGCGTCGGCGCGCCGAGCGCGGGAATCGGCACGCCGAGCGCGCGCTGGCGCGCGGCCTGGCCGCTCGCGTCGATCGACGGCAGCATCGAGCTGCCGATCTGCCCGCGCAGCTGTTCGCGTGCGGCATCCAGCGAGTGCGATGCCGCACTGAGCGTCGGGCTGTTGCGCAGCCCTTCGTCGACGAGCGCGTTCAGCGCATCGGAGCGGTACTGCTTCCACCAGTCGGGCACCGGCTGCGCGCCGACCTCGAACTGCTGCGCGACGCCTTGCGCGGACACGGTCTGCTGCACTTGCGGCGTGGTGCCGTAGTGCGCGGGCGACGGCATCGCGGGCGGCTCGCCGCTCGGCGCGAACCAGGCGCAGCCCGCGAGCGGGCCGGCGAGGCTCGCCACGGCGAGTGCCCGCACGGCTTTCGTTTTCAGGTTCATCGATCGATCCATGGTCAGGCTCCCGACGGCGCGGCCGGCGCGGTGCCGCCGGACGGCGGGCCGTTCTGCGGGTCGCGTTCGTCGCGCTTCACGCGGAACCACGTCGCATACAGCGCGGGCAGGTAGAACAGCGTCAGCACGGTCGCGCTCGTGATGCCGCCCATCAGCGCGGTCGCCATCGGCCCGAAGAAGTTCGAGCGCAACAGCGGGATCAGCGCGAGCACGGCGGCCGCGGCCGTCAGCGTGATCGGGCGGAACCGCCGCACGGTCGCGCCGATGATCGCGTCGACGCGGCCGTGGCCGGCGGCGATGTCCTGTTCGATCTGGTCGACGAGGATCACCGAGTTGCGCATGATGATCCCGAACATCGCGATCACGCCGAGCATCGCGACGAAGCCGAACGGCTGGCCGAACATCAGCAGCGTGGCGACCACGCCGATCAGCCCGAGCGGCGCGGTCAGCACGACCATCAGCACGCGCGAGAAGCTCTGCAGCTGGATCATCAGCAGCGTGAACACGGCGATTGCCATCAGCGGCATCTGCGCATTGATCGATTTCTGCGCCTTCGCGCTTTCCTCGACCGACCCGCCGATGTTGATCTGGTAGCCGACCGGCAACTGCGCGCGCAATGCGTTCAGCTTCGCGTCGACCGCATGCGTGACGTCGATGCCCTGCGCGCCGGCGCGTACGTCCGACTGCACGGTGATGGTCGGCTGGCGATCGCGCTCCCACACGACGCCGTATTCGAGCGTCGGCTTGAAGCGGCCGAGCGAGCCGAGCGGCACCGGGCCGTTCGGGGTCGGCAGCGCGAGGCCGGCGAGCTTCGCGGGGTCGACGCGATCGGCCTTCGGCGCGCGCAGGTCGACCGCGATCAGCTTGTCGCGTTCGCGGTACTGGGTGACGGTCGTGCCGGACAGCGTCATCGCGAGGAAGCTCGAGACGTCCTGCGACGTGACGTTCAGTTCGCGCGCCTTCTTCTGGTCGATCTCGAAGCGCACCGAGCGCTCGGCCGGCTCGTCCCAGTCGAACTGCACGTTGACCGTGCGCGCGTCGCCGCGCATCGTCGCCGCGACCTTCTCGGCGATCGAGCGGACCGTCGCGATGCTGTCGCCGCTCACGCGGAACTGCACCGGGTAGCCGACCGGCGGGCCGTTCTCGAGCCGCGACAGCCGCCAGCGCACGGCCGGGAACTGCTCGCGCAGCGTGGTTTCGAGCCAGGTCGCGAGCTTCTCGCGATCCTTCACCGATTTCGCGGTGATCACGAACTGCGCGAAGTTCGGCAACTGAAGCTGCTGGTCGAGCGGCAGGTAGAAGCGCGGCGCGCCGCTGCCGACGAAGCTCACCGAATGATCGATCTCGGGGCGCTTGTCGATCACTTTCTCGAGGCGCTCGGTCTCGCGCAGCGTCGCCGCGAACGACGCGCCTTCGGGCAGCCGCAGGTCGACGAGCAGCTCGGGGCGATCGGAACTCGGGAAGAACTGCTGCGGCACGAGCGAAAAGCCCATCATTGCCACGACGAACAGGGCGCCCGTGATCAGCAGCACGACGAAGCGCCGCTCGATGCACCAGTCGATCCAGCCGCGCAGGCGGCGGTAGAAGCGCGTGTCGTAGATGTCGTGCTCGTGATCGTCGGGCAGGTGCGCCTCGTGCGCGTGCCGCTTGCGCTCGGGCAGCATGTGGTAGCCGAGCAGCGGAATCAGCACGACGGCCGCGAACCACGACGCGATCAGCGCGATGGCCGACACCTCGAAGATCGAGCGCGTGTATTCGCCGGTGCTCGATTTCGCGAGCGCGATCGGCAGGAAGCCCGACACGGTGACGAGCGTGCCGGTCAGCATCGGGAACGCGGTGCTCGTATAGGCGAACGCGGCGGCGCGTGCGCGGGTGTAGCCCTGTTCGAGCTTCACGGCCATCATCTCGACCGCGATGATCGCGTCGTCGACGAGCAGCCCGAGCGCGAGCACGAGCGTGCCGAGCGACACCTTGTGCAGCCCGATGTCGAACAGGTACATGAAGAGGGCGGTGACCGCGAGCACGACCGGAATCGAGATCACGACCACCATCCCGGTGCGCAGGCCGAGCGACACGAGGCTCACGACCAGCACGATCGCGACCGCTTCGGCGACGGCTTCGAGGAAATCGTCGACCGAATGCGCGACCGCGTGCGGCATGCTCGACACCTCGACCAGCTTGAGGCCGGCCGGCAGTTGCGCCTGCAGGTCCTTCGATTCGGCGTCGAGCGCCTTGCCGAGCCGGATCACGTCGCCGCCCGGCTGCATCGTCACGCCGATGCCGAGCACGGCCTTGCCGGCCGCACCTGAGCCGCCCGCGCCTGAGCCGGCCGCGCGCATCTGCGTGACGACCGGGTCGTCGTAGCCGCGCTTCACGGTCGCGAGATCACCGAGCCGGAACGTGCGGCCGTTGATACGGATCAGCGTATCGGCGATCGCATCGACGTTGTCGAACTGGCCGCTCGGGCGCACGAACACGCGGTCGTCGGCGGTCGTCAGCACGCCGGCCGACGAGATGTCGTTCTGCGCGTTGATTGCCTGGCCGAGCTGCTGCGGCGAGATGCCGAGGCGCGTGAGCTGCGCGTTGTTCACCTCGATGAAGATCCGCTGGTCGGGGTCGCCGAAATAGTCGACCTTGCCGACGCCCGGCACGCGCAGCAGCACGGTGCGCAACTGATCGGCGTAGTCGTGCAGTTGCGCGGGCGTGAAGCCGTCGCCCTCGAGCGTCCAGATGTTGGTGTAGACGTCGCCGAATTCGTCGTTGAAGAACGGGCCCTGCACGCCGGGCGGCAGCGTGTATCCGATGTCGCCGACCTTCTTGCGGATCTGGTACCAGGTCTCGGGCACGTCCTTCACGGGCGCCGAATCCTTCATCGTGAAGAAGATCAGCGATTCGCCGGGGCGCGAATAGCTGCGCAGGAAGTCGATGGCCGGCGTTTCCTGCAGCTTGCGGCCGATCCGGTCGGTCACCTGTTCCTGCACCTGCCGCGCGGTCGCGCCGGGCCAGAACGTGCGGATCACCATCACGCGGAACGTGAACGGCGGGTCTTCGGACTGCGCGAGCCGCGTGTACGCGAGGATGCCCGCGAGCGTCGCGAGCGCGATCAGGTAGACGACCAGCGCTTGGTGGCGCAGCGCCCACGCGGAGAGATTGAAGCGGCCTTCTTCGTACGAAACGCTCACGATGCGAAGTCCTCCGGATGCAGCGGCGCGATCGCGCGTACCTTCTCGCCCGCGCTGACCGTGTGCACGCCCTGCAACACGACGCGCTCGCCGGGCTGCAGCCCGTGCGACACCGTCACCGTGCGCTCGTTGAAGCGCGCGACGTCGACGCGGCGCAGCTCGAGCGTGTCGTCCTTCGTGCGCACGACCCACACGGCCGGCTGTGCGCCGTCGTGGAACAACGCGGTCGCGGGCAGCGTGATCGACGGCGCGTCGCCGGCGGCCGATGCGCCGTCGAACGCGACGCTGGCCGTCATCCCGAGCCGGATCGCCGGATCGGGCGCGGCGAGCGTGAGCTTCACGCGATACGTGCGGCTTTGCGGATCGGCGGCCGGCGCGATTTCGCGCACCTTCGCGGCGAACTGGCGACCGGGCAGCGACGGCAGCGTGACGCTGGCCGCGTGGCCGGGCGTGAGCGATGCAAGCGCGGCTTCGGGCACGTCGCTGACGACGTCGACGTCGCCGGACCACGCGAGCTGGTAGACGGGCTGGCCGGCCGACACGTTCTGGCCGGTGTCGGCCTGTTCGGCGGTGATGTAGCCCGCGTGATCGGCGACGAGCGTCGCGTAGCGAAGCTGGTTCCGGGCGAGCGCGAGCTGCTGCTGCGCCTGGTCGCGCTGCGCGAGCGCCGACGTGTAGCTGTTCTCGGTCTGTTCGAGCTGGGCGGTCGCGATCAGGTTTTCGCGCGCCTGTGCGCGGTCGCGGTCGAGCTGCTGCTTCGCGAACGCGAGGCTGTGCGTCGCGGCGTCGAGTTGCGCCTGTGCGCTCGCGGCGTTCTTCTCGACGTCGGACGGATCGAGCAGCGCGACGACCTGGCCGACCTTGACCGTATCGCCGAGGCGCACCTTGCGCTCGATGATCTTGCCGGCGATGCGGAACGACAGAGGGGTGGCATAACGCGGCTGGATCTCGCCGGGGAGCGTGCGGGCGACCGCGGCGTCGTCGGCATGGGCGGGCAGTGCGACGACGGGGCGCGGGGCGGGCGGCGCGGATTCTTTGGGATGACAGGCGGCGAGGACGAGCGCGGTGCCGATCAGCAGCACGGCGCGGGAACCGGAGCGATTCACGAAACCCCCAAGTGAGGTGAGAGCGAGAGCGGAACGAAGCCGGCAAGCGCGGCGCGCGCTTGCCCCGAGCGGCGCCGACAGGGGCGCGCGGACAGCATTTTCAGAAACTGTGGCGAATTCTAATACACACCTGTATCTGAGTGCAAAGATGAATTTGAAAGGGAATCGATGCTAGACTGCGCGCCATGAAACCACAGCGCTTAACCCGCGAGCAGAGCAGGGATCAGACGCGCGAACGTCTGCTGAATGCCGCACATCGCATTTTTCTGAAGAAAGGTTTTGTGGCCGCGAGCGTCGAGGACATCGCGGCCGCGGCCGGCTATACGCGCGGCGCGTTCTACTCGAATTTCCGCAGCAAGTCGGAACTCCTGCTGGAGTTGCTGGAGCGCAACCATGCGCAGGTGCAGGCCGATTTCCAGGCGATCTTCGACGAGGGCGGGTCGCGCGAACAGATGGAATCGATGACGCTCGCGCATTACCGCACGCTGTTCGCCGACGACGAATTCTCGTTGCTGTGGGGCGAGGCGAAGCTGCAGGCCGCGCGCGATGCGAAGTTCCGCGTGCGCTTCAACCAGTTCCTGCACGCCAAGCGCGTGCAGATGGCCGAATTCATCCGGCGCTTCTCCGAGCGCTCCGGCACGCCGCTGCTGTTGCCGGCGGAGACGCTCGCGTTCGGGCTGATGTGCCTGTGCGACGGCGTGCAGTCGTATTACGCGGCCGATCCGCAGCACGTGCCGGCCGAGGTGGCCGAGTCGGTGCTCGCGGGATTCTTCGCGCGTGTCGTGCTCGGGCGTGCGCCGGACTGACGCGGCAGCGGATTCGTCGTGCCGCGTGCGATGCGCGGCAAAGGCGGGGTGCGATGAAGCATGCGGCATGCGCCGCGCCTCATCGCGTCGTGCGAATCAGCGCTCGCCGGTCATCCGCCGGTACGCGTCGAGCAGGGACGTCTTGTAGACGACGCCCGCGAGCGTCGGCTCGGCTTCGCTTTCGATCACCGGCAGGCGTTCGCCCTGGAACGCCATGAAGCGTTCGAGCGCGGTGGCGAGCGGCATGTCGGGCGTCAGGAGCGGAAACGGCGTGTGCGCGTAATGCGCGGCCGTCTTGTCGGTCGTGTCGCGCTTGTCGAGCAGGTCCGACGTGATGTCCTTCAGCGCGACCGCGCCGCGAAAGCGCCCGGCATCATCGGTGACGTACAGGTACTTCACCGGATATTCGAGAAACACGCGCGTCATGTCGGCGACGCTCGCCGTGAGCGGCACGACCGTCTGCGCGGGCTGGATCAGCTCGCGCATCTGCGTGGTGCGCAGCCGCAGCTTCTCCTGCGCGTCCTGGTAATGGTGCTGCGTGATTTCGTACATCGACGTCGTGCCGGTCGCGCGCGCGACGAAATACGCGAATACGCACGACACCAGCAGCGGCAACACGACCTGATAGCTCAGCGTCATCTCGAAGATCATCAGGATCGCCATCAGCGGCGCCTGCGTGGCGCCCGCCATGAACGCGCCCATCCCGACGATCGCGTACGCGAAGTAAGCCGACGTATGGCCGGGCCACAGCGCTTCCATCGCGAGCCCGAACAGCGAACCGAACACCGCGCCGACGAACAGCGTCGGCGTGAACACGCCGCCGATCGCACCCGAGCCGACCGTGGCCGAGGTTGCGATGACCTTGAACACGAGCACCGCGACCAGCGCCTGCCAGGTCCACGGCGAATGCAGGATCTGGTTGACGACGCTATAGCCGTTGCCCCATACGTCCGGCGTCCAAACCGAGATCACGCCGACGACGAGGCCGCCGAGCGCGAGCCGCACCGGCAGCGGCACCGGCAGCCGCTTGAAATGGTGCTTCGACGCGTCGAGCAGGTGCAGGAACTGCGGCGCGAGCACGCCGCACAGCGCGCCGAGCACGACGAACAGCAGCACCTCGGGGCCGGTGACGGCCGGAAACACCGGCATCTCGTACGGCGGCCGATAACCGGCGAATTCGCGCATCACGATGTTCGCGACGACCGACGCGACCACCATCGGGCCGAAGCTCTCCATCGCGATCGTGCCGAGCACGATTTCCGACACGAAGAATGCGCCGGCGATCGGCGCGTTGTAGGCGGACGTGATGCCGGCCGCCGCCCCGCAGGCGACCAGCAGGCGCAGGCGCGGCGGGTCGAAGTGCACGAAGCGGCCGACGAGCGACGCGGCGAGCGCCGCGAGCTGCACCATCGGGCCTTCGCGGCCGATCGAGCCGCCGCTGCCGATCGTCAGCAGCGACGACACGCTGCGCCACAGGCTCTGCCGTACCGGCACGACGCCGTTGCCGAGCGCGACCGATTCCATGTAGTCGGTATTGCCCGCCTTCTTGTCGCCGCGCGTCGCGAGCAGCAGCACGCAGCCGGCGAGGAAGCCGCCAGCGGCCGGCATCCAGAACCGCACGTACCACGGCAGGCGCTTCGCCATCTGCACGAAGCTGCCGCTTTGTCCGGAGATCAGGTGCTGCATCAGGTCGATGCCTTCGCGGAACGCCATCGTCGCAAAGGCGCCGCCGACGCCGACGATGGCCGACCAGATCAGCATCGTATGGGCGTCCGACAGGCGGAACAGCGTTTGGGCGCGAGTGCGCAGCTTCAGCAGGAACGAGAGCACGGCTGAAAGAGGGCGATGGAAAACGACGCGAAGCATAGCACTGCGCCGCGCCCGCGGGACCTTCCCGGCGGGCGCGGCGCGCGACGTGTCACGGGCGGGCAACTCAGCCAAGCCAGTGCTGCACGGCCCAGGTGATCCCGTAGCCGCCGGCGATCAGCCACACGTACAGGATCAGGCCGGTCATCAGCGCGCGCGGGCCGGCCGCGCGGATCTGCGCCACGCGGGTTTCGATGCCGAGCGCGGTCATGGCCATCGTCAGCGCGAAGGTGTCGAGCACGTTCAGCGTGTGCGTGACGTCCGTCGGCAACACGTTCAGCGAGTTGACGATCACGAAGCCGAGGAACCCGAGCGCGAACCAGGGCACGGCCACCTTGCGCTTGCCTTGCGCGCCGCCGGCGGTGGCGCGGGCCGAGCGGGCGAGCCACCAGCCGAGCACCAGCAGCACCGGCACCAGCAGCATCACGCGCGTCATCTTGACGATCGTCGCGATGTGCGCGACCTGCGGGCTGATGTCGCTTGCCGCGCCGACCACCTGCGCGACCTCGTGGATCGTGCCGCCGAAGAACAGGCCCAGGCCGGCCGGGTCGAGATTCAGCAGACCGGCGTGATAGGCGATCGGGTACAGGAACATCGACAGCGTGCCGAACAGCACGACGCTGCCCACGGCCATCGCGCTCTGGTGCGGCTTCGACTGCAGCGTCGACTCGAACGCGAGCACGGCGGCCGCGCCGCAGATCGCGCTGCCGGCGGCGGTCAGCAGCGCGGAATCGCGGTCGAGCTTCATCAGCTTCATGCCGGCCCAGGTGCCGATCGCGAGCGTGCTGACGACGACGAGGACCGACACCGTCAGGCCCGGCAGCCCGACCTGCGCGATTTCCTGCAGGCTCACCCGCAACCCGAAGAACGCGACCGCGATGCGCAGCAGCTTGCGCGCGGAGAAGTTGACGCCGGCCGCCCAGCTCGCCGGCATGCCGTCGCGCAGCGCGTTGCCGTACAGCGCACCGGCGACGATGCCGACGATCAGCGGCGACAGGCCGAGCCCCGCGATCGCGGGAAGCTGGGACAGGCTCGTGACGGCGGCGGCGAACAGCGCGACGAACAGCACGCCGTTCAACTGGCCGCGCATCGACGGCGCGGCGGGGCTGAGATGGGGAGTCGGGGCAGTGGACATGGAAGCACCGTGATGGAGCGTGTTGCGATGCTGTAATCCTAATTTTGTTATATCGATATGAAAAATTGTGATTTGTGACGTAAACTATCCGGAAAGCCGATAATTTATCCCCATGACCCCGGATCAACTGATAACGTTCGCCGCCGTCGCCGAACACCTGAACATCAGCCACGCCGCCGTGGCGCTGCATCTGTCGCAGCCGGCCGTGTCGGGCCAGTTGCGGCTGCTGCAGGACGAATTCGGCGAGCCGCTGTACCAGCGCGAAGGCCGCGGCATCCGCCTGACCCCGATCGGCGAACAGCTCGCGCAGTACGCGAAAGCGCAGCGCGACACGTTCGCGCAGGCGCGCGCGTTTCGCGACGCGGTGCGCGGCCTGGAAGCCGGCACGCTGCGCATCGGCGCGAGCACGACACCCGCGAGCTACCTGTTGCCTTACCTGATCGCGGCGTTCCAGCCGCGCGCTCCGCGCGTGGCGATCCACACGATGAGCGGCAACACGGCCGACGTGGTCGCGGCGCTGCCGTCGCTCGACATCGCGATGATCGAAGGGCCGCCCGGCGAGGCGCTGCCGCCGGGCACCGCGGTGCACGCGTGGCGCGAGGACGAGATCGTGGCGATCGTGCCGACCGGGCATCCGCTGGCCGCGCCCGAATACGCGCCGGGCGTCACGCTCGACGCGCTGGCGGCCCATCCGCTCGTCCTGCGCGAGGCGGGCTCCGCCGTGCGGCAACTCGTCGAGCGCGCGTTCGCGCAAGGCGCGGCGCCGATGCGTGTCGCATTCGAGATCGCGGGTGTCGAGGCCGTGAAGGAAGCCGTGCGTGCCGGGATGGGCGTCGGGTTCGTGTCCGCGATGTCGCTGCGTCACGACGATGCCGCGCTCGTCCTGCGCTCGCTCGCGCCCGCGCCGCTCACGCGTCACTTCTCCATCCTCGTGCCGCACGGCGGCGCGCCGTCGCGGGTCGCCGCACAATTCCTCGAAATGAGCCTCGCGCACGATATCGCCTGAACCTCGCCGGAACGGCCGAAGCCGGCCCGGGCATGCGTGATGCGTACCGTCGGGCGCGCGTTCGCGCCATGCCCCAACTTAGGGATTTCCTCTATGGCGTGGGTTCGAGGCGAAGCGCACCATCCGTCTCAAGCAAATGGAACCGGTTCCATTCCGGGGAAAAGAGGGCAGAATGACAGACATCGTGATCGTGGCGAGCGCATTCGGGATGGACCGCGTGCGTCAGGAGGGCCACAGCGCATTCGTCGCGACCGCGGCGGCATCGGGTGCGACGGGTTTCGAGGTGCGGCGCGAACTGTTCGCGTCGGAAGCGGACGCTGCGCCCGGCGCGCTCGCCGCGCTGGGTGCGCTACTGGCCGGCCACGGGCTGTGGTCGGTCTATTCGACGCCAGCCAACCTGTACACGGAAACGGGCGCGCTCGATGCGGACGCATTGCGCGGCGCGCTTGCGGAAGCCGACGCGCTCGGCGCGCGCTTCGTGAAATTCCAGCTCGGCGGCTTCGCCGGCGACGCGCACGCGGCCGACATCGTCGCGCTGTCACGCGGCGCGAAGGCCCGCGTGGTGGTCGAGAACGGCCAGCTTCCGGTCGGCGGCGCGCTCGCGCAGTTCCGCGGGCTGTTCGATGCATTGGCCGCCGCGGGCATGCCCGATGCGCTCGGGATGACGTTCGACATCGGCAACTGGCAGTGGCCGGGCGAAGCGCCGCTTGATTGCGCACAAGTGCTCGCGTCCCATGTGGAATACATTCACTGCAAGGCCGTCGAGGGCGAGGGCGCGCGCCGTTTCGCCGCCGCGCCGGCGCCGAACGACCCGCTCGTGACCGGCGTGCTCGCGGCGCTGCCGCAGCAGGCGCCGCGCGGCATCGAGTTTCCGTTCGACGCGGCCGACCTGGCGGGCGATGCATGCCGGCGAGTCGCGTGGCTCGCAACCGCGTGACGGCGGAAGGATCCTGGAGAGTTCATTCATGAAAGCAGCACTCGATGTCGTGACCTACGGCGAAGCGATGGCGATGTTCGTCGCGACCGAGCCCGGTCATCTCGCGCATGCGACGCAATTCGCGAAACGGATCGCGGGCGCCGACCTGAACGTCGCGATCGGCCTGTCGCGGCTCGGCTTCCGGGTCGGCTGGATGAGCCGCGTCGGCCGCGATTCGTTCGGCGGCTACGTGCTCGACACGCTGGCGCGCGAGGGCATCGACGCATCGTGCGTGACCGTCGATCCGCGTTACCCGACCGGCTTTCAGCTCAAGTCGCGCAACGACGACGGCAGCGACCCGACCGTCGAGTATTTCCGCAAGGGCTCGGCCGCGAGCCACCTGTCGTGCGACGACTACGTGTCCGACTACGTGCTCGGCGCGCGCCACCTGCACCTGACGGGCGTCGCGCCGGCGATCTCCGCGACGTCGTGCGAGCTCGCGTTCAAGCTGGCGCGCGAAATGCGCGCGGCCGGCAAGACGATCTCGTTCGACCCGAACCTGCGCCCGACGCTGTGGCCGTCCGCCGACGTGATGGCGAAGACGCTGAACGCGCTCGCGTCGCTCGCCGACTGGGTGCTGCCGGGCATCGCCGAAGGGCGGCAACTGACCGGGCACGACACGCCGGCCGATATCGCGGGCTTCTATCTCGCGCAAGGCGCGCGCGGTGTGGTGATCAAGCTCGGTGCCGAAGGGGCGTATTACCGGACGGCTGACGGCCGTGACGGAACGGTGGCGGGCGAACGTGTGCGGAACGTCGTCGACACGGTCGGCGCCGGTGACGGCTTCGCGGTCGGCGTGGTCAGCGCGCTGCTGGAAGGGAAGACGATCGAGCAGGCCGTGGCGCGCGGCAACCGCATCGGCGCGCTCGCGATCCAGGTGATCGGCGACTCGGAAGGGCTGCCGACTCGTGCCGCGCTCGATCGATTCGAAAACGTCACCAATCACGCCGATCGCTTAGAGGAAACCTTCACCGCGCAATGAGAGGCCGGACACGGCACAATCCGCGGACTCATTTCGTCGTGCATGTATGGGATCGGAGTAGGTGCTGAAGCGCGAACTCTGATCGACCGCGAAGCATGGGATCGGAGTAAGGGCTAAAGCGCGAACTCCGGTCGACCGCGAAGCATGGGATCGGAGTAAGCGCTGAAGCGCTAACTCCGATCGACCGCGAAGCATGGGACCAGAGTAAGCGCTAAAGCACTAACTCTGATCGACCGCGAAGCATGGGACCAGAGTAAGTGCTAAAGCACTAACTCTGGTCGACACAGGAGACATTCTGATGGCCAATACACTCGCTGCCCGCCGCTGGTGGACGATCATGCCGATCGTCTTCATCACCTACAGCCTCGCCTACCTCGACCGCGCGAACTACGGGTTCGCCGCCGCAGCCGGCATCAACCAGGACCTCGGGATCAGCAAGGGCCTGTCGTCGCTGATCGGCGCGCTGTTCTTCCTCGGCTACTTCTTCTTCCAGATCCCCGGCGCAATCTATGCGGAACGCCGCAGCGTGAAGAAGCTCGTGTTCGTCAGCCTCATCCTGTGGGGCGCCTGCGCGGCACTCACGGGCGTGGTCAGCAACATCCCGTCGCTGATGGCGATCCGCTTCGTACTCGGCGTCGTCGAGGCGGCCGTGATGCCGGCGATGCTGATCTACATCAGCAACTGGTTCACGAAGAACGAACGCTCGCGCGCGAACACGTTCCTGATCCTTGGCAACCCGGTCACCGTGCTGTGGATGTCGATCGTCTCGGGCTATCTCGTGCACGAATTCGGCTGGCGCCACATGTTCATCGCCGAAGGCGTGCCGGCCGTCCTCTGGGCCGTGTGCTGGTGGTTCCTCGTGCAGGACAAGCCGGCCGATTCGCCGTGGCTCAACGCGCAGGAAAAACGCGACCTCGACGCCGCGCTCGCGGCCGAGCAGGCGGCGATCAAGCCCGTGCGCAACTATGGCGAGGCATTCCGCTCGCCGGCCGTGATCAAGCTGTGCGCACAGTATTTCTGCTGGAGCATCGGCGTGTACGGCTTCGTGCTGTGGCTGCCGTCGATCGTCAAGAACGGCTCCGACCTCGGGATGGTCGCGACCGGCTGGCTGTCCGCGCTGCCGTATCTCGCCGCGACGATCGCGATGCTCGCCGCGTCGTGGGCGTCCGACAAGGTCGGTTCGCGCCGTGGCTTCGTGTGGCCGTTCCTGCTGATCGGCGCGGCCGCGTTCGCCGCATCGTACGCCCTCGGCTCGTCGCATTTCTGGATCTCGTATGCGCTGCTGGTCGTGGCCGGTGCCGCCATGTACGCGCCGTACGGCCCGTTCTTCGCGATCGTGCCGGAACTGCTGCCGAAGAACGTCGCCGGCGGCGCGATGGCGCTGATCAACAGCATGGGCGCGCTCGGCTCGTTCGTCGGCTCGTACTTCGTCGGCTACCTGAACGGTGCGACCGGCTCGCCCGTCGCGTCGTACGCGTTCATGAGCGCCGCGCTCGTCGCCGCGGTGATCCTCACGCTGTCCGTCAAACCCCAGGCGCCCGATACGCATCCGCTCGCGGCGCCGCTGCAAGGAAAATGAATCAGATGAAGCCCCGTATCGTCGCGTACAAGCCGCTGCCCGATGACGTCCTCGCGTACCTGCGCGAGCATGCGGACGTCGTGCAGGCCGACGGCGCCGCAGCCCTCGCCGATGCGCTCGGCGACGCGGACGGCGCGATCGGCGCGAGCCTGAAGGTCACGCCGGACATGCTCGACCGCGCACCGCGGCTGAAGGCGTGGTCGACGATTTCGGTCGGCTACGACAACTTCGACGTCGCGGATCTCACGCGGCGCGGGATCGTGCTCGCGCATACGCCGGACGTGCTGACCGAATCGACCGCCGATACGGTGTTCTCGCTGATCCTCGCGTCCGCGCGACGCGTGGTCGAGCTGGCCGAGTGGGTGAAGGCAGGCCACTGGCATCGCAGCATCGGCCCCGACCTGTACGGCACCGACGTGCAGGGCAAGACGCTCGGCATCGTCGGGCTCGGGCGGATCGGCGGCGCGGTCGCGCGCCGCGCGGCGCTCGGCTTCCGGATGCAGGTGCTGTACGCGAACCGGTCCGCGCATGCGGAAGCCGAAACGCAGTACGGCGCACGGCGCGTGACGCTCGACGAACTGCTCGCGCAAGCGGATTTCGTGTGCCTGCAAGTGCCGCTGTCGCCCGAAACGCACCACCTGATCGGCGCGGACGAATTCGCGAAGATGAAACGCGGCGCGATCCTGATCAACGCATCGCGCGGGCCGGTGGTCGACGAAGCCGCGCTGATCGATGCGCTGCGTGCGGGTACGATCCGCGGCGCGGGGCTCGACGTGTTCGAGAAGGAACCGCTGGCCGCGGATTCGCCGCTGCTGCAGATGAAGAATGTCGTCGCGCTGCCGCATATCGGCTCGGCGACGCACGAGACGCGCCACGCGATGGCGCGCTGCGCCGCGGAAAACCTGGTCGGCGCGCTGGCCGGCACGCTGCGCACGAATCTCGTCAATCCGGATGCGCTCGCGCGCGCCTGAACCGCGGCGGGTAACGGGCCGACCGCGAGCAGGTGCCCGCCCGGCGGACGGGCGGCTTCGTTAGAGTCGATGGTCTTGGTGCCGGAGGGCTGGCTGCGTTATGATCCCCGCGCGTCGTATCGACGGCACGGCAGCGCTGCCGGCGGCGTCTCGCGACGGGTATCCGCGCCAGGTCCGGTGCGGCCGACTGCTTGTGCACGTGACCGGGGCGGGTGCCGACGCGCCGGCGCCGATCGACCGCGAAGCATGGGATCAGCGTAGGCGCTGAAGCGCTAACGCTGATCGACAGGAGATTCCACCGGGTGGCTTACGTTTCCAACAACAAAGATCCGTCTGCTCACGAAGCGGCGCGGATCGAACGTCGCGAGGCACGACAGTGACCGATTCGCAACCAACCACAACGCGTCCGGCGACGATCAGCGACGTCGCGCGCGAAGCCGGCACCGGCAAAACCAGCGTGTCGCGCTACCTGAACGGCGAGACGCACGTGCTGTCCACCGATCTGCGCCAGCGGATCGAAGCGGCAATCGCGCGGCTCAACTACCGGCCCAACCAGATGGCGCGCGGGCTCAAGCGCGGCCGCAACCGGCTGCTCGGCATGCTCGCTGCCGACCTGACCAATCCCTATACCGTCGAAGTGCTGCAAGGCGTCGAGGCTGCCTGTCAGGCGCTCGGCTACATGCCGCTGATCTGTCACGCGGCGAACGAAGTCGAGATGGAGCGCCGCTTCCTGCAGCTGCTCACGACCTACCGCGTTGAAGGGCTGATCGTCAACGCGCTCGGCGCCGATGAGGACGTGCTGCGCCCGCTGCGCGGGGCCGGCATCCCGGCCGTGCTCGTCGACCGGACCGTCGAGGGCTTCGAGGCCGACCTGATCGGCCTCGACAACGCCGACGCGATCGAGACGGCACTCGCGCACCTGATCGAACACGGTTTCGACGCAATCCATTTCGTCGTGCAGCCGTTCGAGCGCGTCAGCTCGCGGCGCCTGCGCGAGGCCGCATTCCGCGCGGCACTCGGCGCGCGCGGGCTGACGGTGCCGTCGACGGTCGTGCTCGACCTGAACGAGCCCGATGCGACCGCGGCGGCGTTCGCCGACATCGATGCCCGCATCGACGACGCGGCACGGCGCGGCGTGCGCGCGGCGCTGTTCGCCGCGAACGCGCCGGTCGCGCTCGCGATCGCGCGCCACCTGCGCGCGCGCTTCGGCGCCGCATGGCAGCAGAAGGCGGCGCTGCTGTCGATCGACGATCCGGAATGGGCCGAGTTGATCGGTATCACGACGATCCGGCAGCCGACCTACGAAATCGGCTACAAGGCCGTCGAATTCGTGCACGAGCGGATCGACGGCGCAGCGGGCGACGTACGCGTCTCGCTGTTGCCCGGCGAGCTGGTTGTGCGCGCGTCGACCGCAAGCTGAGTATCATTCGGGGCACGCAGCGCGTCAGGTGCGCTGCCCCGAACAAGGAAATACATGACTGTCGCCCCCGTCACGCTGGCGGTGCTGATCGCCGCCACGCTGATCATCGCGCTCCTGCCGCTCGTCCTCTTCCGTATCCTGCGCAAGCCGCTTGCGCTGAACCGCCGCGACACGATCGTCGGCGTGGCCGTCTTCACGCTGTTCGCGATGATCCTCGAACGCGCATTCCACGGGCTCGTGCTGAGCCAGACGCCGCCCGACGGCTGGCTCACGCAGCCGCTCGCGTTCGTCGCGTACAGCGCGCTTGCGACCGCCGTGTTCGAGGAAGTCGGCCGCTATCTGGGGATGCGTTTCCTGAACCGCCGCTACGGCGCGTCGGCCGGCGACAGCCGCGGAATCGGCTACGGGATCGGCCACGGCGGCGCCGAAGCGTGGTTCGTCGGCGTACTCGTGTGGGGCCAGTGGTCGTATCTCGCGTGGCTCGCGAGCCGCGGCCAGCTCGAGACCCAGCTCGCCGACCTGCCGGGCGATACCGTCGTGCGGCTGCACGTGATGCTCGCGACGCTGTCGGCACAGTCGATCCTGCTGTTGCTGCTCGAACGCTGCGCGGCGTTCGTGCTGCAGCTTGCGCTGTCGGTGCTGGTCTGGCGCGGCGTGCGCGCCGGCCGCGCGGGCGTGTTGCCGCTCGCGATCGTGCTGCATGCGCTGGCAGCCGCGCCGGCGCTGCTGTACCAGGTGCGCGTGCTGCCGGCCGGCTGGGTCGAGGCCGCGTATTTCGTGCTGGCCGCGCTTCTGGTCGTCGTGCTGGTGAAGGCGTGCCGGCCGCCGCAATCGGCAGCCTGACGGGAGAGACGGGATGGACGACTATCTGATCGAATGCCAGAGCGCGGAATTCGACGCGCTCGCACGCGTGATCTGCGATCTCTTTCCGGAGCAGACGCGGTTCGCCGAAAGCAGCGACGCGCGCGGGCGGTTCCTGTCCGTGCACTGGCTCGCGATGCGTTTCGGCGCGACGCCGAAGCGGATGACGCTCGATATCCGCATCGTGCCGGCGGCACTCGCGCGCTATCTGGCGCTCAAGCCGATGCAGCGCGCGCGCAGCCATGCGGTGCTGCATGCGTATACGGAAGCGATGCTCGGGTCGCTCGAGGAGCGCCACGCGGCCGGCGAGGCCGTCGAGCGCGACGCCGAACTCGAACTCGACGAAGACTTTGCGTGATCGTTCGCGCCGGCGCGATGCCGGCACGCCGCGTCACGCGTCGCGGTAGACCTGCGCGAAGCGCTGCGCCTGCACGACACCGTAGTCGCCGGGCGCGTATTGCATCACCCAGTCGCCGGCGACGCCGCGCAGCGTGTCGCCGTTTTCCGAGCGGGCGATCGTGAACGGCTCGTCCATCCGGCGGGCGAGCACGACGGCCGGCCGGTTCCGGTAGGCGCCCGGTGCGCCGTGTGCGAGTGCCGGATCGGCGGGCAGGTATTTGGCGTCGAAGCGCGCGCGCGACACGACCCAGCGGTCGCCGGTCGAGCCCGTGATCAGCGCGTCGCCCGCCACATAGCGGTTCGGGCCTTCGAGGCTCATCAGTTCGCCGTCGGCGTCCGCGAAGGAAACGGCGACGGTTTCGTCCTTGACGACGCGACGGGCCTGCGGATCGGTACGCAGGTCGATGTGCTTGAGTTCGAGCATGGCGGGGAAGTGCGGGAAAAGCCGGGAGCTTATCCCGAATCCGGCGCGCCGTGTGACGCGCCGGTCGCCTGTAGCGGTGCCGTTCGGCCCGGACGGGCCGTATACGGTGCCGGCGGCGCCGGCAGGGCGGGCGTCAGGGCTGCGCGGGTGCGCTGGCGGCCGGCGCGGCTGCCGCCTTGCCTTTCTTGCCCTTCGTCTTGCCCTTGCCACGATGCTCGCCGCCGTGGTGCAGCCAGCTGCGGAACGTCGTGTCGGCCAGTGCCTTCTGGTCGGCCGGGAAACTCTCGTAGAGCGGTGCGAAGGCGTCGGCGAGCTTCTTCGCGCCGTCCGCGTTCGCCTGCGACAGTTCCGCATACTGCTTCATGTCGTCGAGTGCGGAGACGTCGTGCTTGGCCATCCGTTCGCGATATAGGCGGCCCATCGTGTCGCCGTTGCCGCGCATCGTGTCGGCGAACGTCTTCCACTGCGGCTCCTGCGCCGACGTGATCTTCAGCTGGTCGTGCAGGTACTTGATGCGCTGCTCGACGCGGGCTTCATGGCGCGCCTCGCGCTGCTCGGCGGTCGGGGCCGAAGCCGCGGCTGCGGTTGTCGTGGCCTGAGCGGGCGCTTGCGGCTGCGCCGGGGTTTGCGCGAACGCGCTGGCTGCAACGGCGAGCGTAGCGAGGGTGAGCGAGATTTTCTTCATGGTTGGCTCTCCGGGGTGGTGTCTGGCGAGCGGGCGCGGCGGCAAATGCCGCAAGCACGCATCTCGCATCGCCAGCTATTAGTAGCACGTTGAGTGCGGCGCAGCAGTGAATGCGACACTTGCTTACATCCGATACGAATCGAAATTGAAAGGTTCGAATCGGTTCCGGGCGATGCGGTTTGGGCAGGCCGGCGTTCGGCGCTATCATCGCGTCACCTTCCACTTTGCCGGCACGTCGTGCCCCGGCCCAGCCTCATGCGTCCACCCCGCCTCGACCAACTCGACGATCTCGACCGGCAACTCGTCGCGCTGCTGCAGGCCGATGCGCGTGCCAGCGTCGCGGATCTCGCGCGCCAGCTCGACGTCGCGCGCACGACGGTCGTCGCACGCATCGCGCGGCTCGAACGTACCAACGTGATCGCCGGCTACAGCGTCCGGCTCGGGCAGGACGTGCTCGACGCGAGCATTTACGCGTATGTCGGCATCATCCTCACGCCGAAGTTCGGCAAGGACGTGTTGCGCAAGCTCGACCGGATGCCCGAAGTGCAGCTGCTGTGCGCGGTGAGCGGCGAGTACGACTACGTCGCATGGCTGCGCGCCGATTCGCCCGAACGGCTCAACGACCTGCTCGACCAGATCGGCACGCTCGAAGGCGTCGAGCGCACGACGACGTCGATCATCCTGTCGCGCAAGATCGATCGCGGGACGATCGGCGGCTGACGTTCAGGCGCGGCGTTCATTGCGCCGCGCTTGTTGCGCTGCCGTATCGGCCCGACATAGAGCCGCTCGCATTGCGGCGTGACGATCGTGTCGATCGACAAGCGTGGGTTCAATGCGATGCCGCACGATGAAGATCGCCGCGAGCGCGCCGCGTTGATCGTCGCGCTCGCGTGGAGGCTGACGTTCACTTCGACGATGAGCAGGTCGGCGATCCGCGTACCGACGACGTTGACCAGCACCACCGTTGGCTGGCAGATCCGCGGCACCTCGCAGTGCGTACGCAACTGCATCCACAACGCAATCGCGAGCCGCGACGCCATCGCGATGCGCGCGACGATCCGGCCGGGCCCCACGTTGACCGCGAGATAGTCCGCGCCGGTTTCGCCGACCGTGGTCGACATGATCTTGACGATCCGGAGCGACAGCGCGACGTCGGGCTCCTTGTTCAGCCAGTGCGGTGTGCGTTCGACGGGCAGGGATTGCATGCGATGCCACCTCGGCAATCGTGTAGTCGGCATGCAGTCCGGCTCGCGAGACTTTGGCCAGTCACGGCAGGCCCGTAGCGGGTGAAAAAACCTCGTTTCGACGTTTCGACGAAATGTGTCGTCGTAACGTCGAAATTGTCGGTCGTTTCGCATCATTCTTCGTCTTGGAACTGATTTTGCGCGTCCCTAAACTGTGTTCATGGCTCAACGCCGTCCACTACATCACACCCATCATCAGGAGATAAGCGCATGAAAATCGCCATCGTCGGCGCAGGTCTGATCGGCCACACCATTGCTCACATGCTGCGTGAAACGGGCGACTACGAAGTCGTCGCGTTCGACCGCGATGCGGATGCGCTCGCGAAGCTGTCGCGCGAAGGCATCGCGACGCAACGGGTCGATTCGGCCGACGCAAACGCGATTCGCGAAGCAGTGAAGGGTTTCGATGCGCTCGTCAATGCGCTGCCTTATTACCTCGCGGTCAACGTTGCCGCCGCCGCGAAGGCTGCCGGCGTCCACTACTTCGACCTGACCGAAGACGTGCGCGCGACCCACGCGATCCGCGAGCTGGCCGAAGGCTCCGATCGTGCGTTCATGCCGCAGTGCGGCCTCGCCCCGGGCTTCATCGGTCTCGCCGCGCATGAACTGGTGAACGGCTTCAGCGAAGTGCGCGACGTGAAGATGCGCGTCGGCGCGTTGCCCGAGTATCCGACCAACGCGCTGAAGTACAACCTGACGTGGAGCGTCGACGGCCTGATCAACGAATACTGCCAGCCGTGCGAAGCGATCCGCGACGGCCGCAAGCAGTGGGTGCAGCCGCTCGAAGGCCTCGAGCACTTCTCGCTCGACGGTACCGAATACGAAGCGTTCAACACGTCGGGCGGTCTCGGCACGCTGTGCGAGACGCTGTCGGGCAAGGTCGAGACGCTCGACTACAAGTCGGTGCGCTACCCGGGCCACCGCGATCTCGTGCAGTTCCTGCTCGAGGACCTGCGCCTGTCGACCGATCGCGACACGCTGAAGTCGATCATGCGCCGCGCGGTGCCGTCGACGAAGCAGGACGTCGTGCTCGTGTTCATCACCGTGACGGGCGTGAAGGACGGCCAGCTGGTGCAGGACGTGTTCACGCGCAAGATCTTCGCGAAGGACGTGTGCGGGATGCACATGAGCGCGATCCAGATCACGACGGCCGGCGCGATGTGCGCGGTGCTGGATCTGTTCCGCGAGAAGAAGCTGCCGCAAAGCGGTTTCATCCCGCAGGAAAAGGTGTCGCTGAAGGCGTTCCTGTCGAACCGCTTCGGCAAGCTGTACGAAGGCGGCACGATGGAGCGCGTGCACGCGGTGGCCTGACCGTCCGCCAGCCTCCGGCACGAGGGCCGTACGACGCCGGGAGCGCAGCAGCGCTTCCGGCGTTGTTTTTTGCGGGAACGAACAGGAGGGGCGATCAGGCCGGCAGCGGCGGGACGATTGTCGCCGCAGGCGGAGGCGGCGCGATGCGGTACAGCAGCGTATCGATGTCGGTGTCGGATGGCGCGGTGTTGTCGAACATCACGATGCCGTCGCATTCGCGGCCGGTCGGCACGAAGCGGCGCTGCCGGTATTCGTCCCAGTGCGCGAGCTTGTAGGCATCGTTTGGGTTGCCGCGCGCGACGATTCGCTGGTGCGCGACGTCTTCCGACGTGTAGACCCAGACGACCGTCAGCGTGACGTCGGGGGAGATGCCGAGCCATGCGCGGTCGAGAATGCGGCGATCGCGCACTTCGCGCGACAGCGGGCCGACGACGAGCGCGCCGATGCCCAGCGCGAGGTTTTCACGGGCCGTGTCGAGCAGGCCTTGGTATTCGGGATCGCGCAGGTGCTTCAGGTAGAGCGGGCTGTCGCGGTCGTTCGGATCCTCGGTGAGCGCACCCATTGCGGCCGAGCTGTAACGGCCGTACAGCGTGTCCTTGTCGAGCAGGCAGAAGGCCTCGCCGGTCGCGCGCATCAGCGGCCCGATGAGCCGCTTCGCGAGCGTGGTCTTGCCGGTGCCGGCGTGACCGCAGAAGAACACCAGGTGCGTCACGAAGCCTTGCCTCCCGGCTGCGGGCTCGGTGCACCGTTGCGCTTGTCGCCGCGCGAGAACACTTCCGCTTCCAGCCACATCGCGTTGATGATGCCGAAGCCGAGCGCCACGCCGATGCCGAGTATCCACGAGAAATACCACATGGGTCTGTCTCCTTGACGGTTGGGCCGCAGTGTCCTGGTGCGCGTGCTGCGGCGCACGCAGCCCGATCATGACCAATATCGTCGTGCCGCGCAAGCCGGGCCGCCCGCGCAGCAAACCGGTAAACTGATGCGCAAACCGCAACATCAGAGACACCATGCTGATCAACTGTGCTGCATACCAGGACGGCCGCAAGCTGGCCGACATCGATATCGACGCCATCAGCGACTACGTGTCGAAGCCCGAATGCTTCGTGTGGGTCGCGCTGAAGGATCCGACACCCGAGGAAATCGACCTGATGGGCGAGGAGTTCGGGCTGCACGAGCTCGCACTCGAGGATGCCCGCAAGGGGCACCAGCGGCCGAAGATCGAGGAGTACGGCGATTCGCTGTTCGCGGTGCTGCATACGGTCGAGCTCGATGACGACGGCGAATTCAAGGTGGGCGAGCTGAACGTGTTCGTCGGCCCGAACTACGTGCTGTCGATCCGCAATCACACCGAGCAGGATTTCCGCGACGTGCGCAAGCGCTGCGAGCACGAGCCGCATCTGCTGCGGGAAGGCTCGGCGTTCGTGTTCTATGCGCTGATGGACCAGGTCGTCGACCGCTATTTCCCGATCCTCGAAACGCTCGGCACCGAGCTCGAGGAACTCGAGGATCGGATCTTCGCGAAGGCCACGCCCGCGTCGTCGCGCGCGATCATCGAGGATCTCTATTCGCTGAAGCGCCGGCTCGTGACGCTGTACCAGCACACGGCGCCGCTGATCGAGCCGCTCGCGAAACTCACCGGCGGACGCGTGCCGCAGGTCTGCAGCGGGATGGCGGCTTATTTCCGCGACGTGTACGACCATCTGCAGAGGATCGTGAAGACGATCGAAGGGCGCCGCGAAATGGTCGTCACGGCGATCCAGGTCAACCTCGGGATGATTTCGCTGGCCGAGAACGAAGTGACGAAACGGCTCGGTTCGTTCGCCGCGCTGTTCGCAATACCGACGATGATCGCCGGCATCTACGGGATGAACTTCGCGAACATGCCCGAGTTGCACCTGAAATACGGTTTCTACGGCTGTATCGCGGTGATGGTCGTCGCCGACTTCGCGCTGTGGTGGCGCTTCAAGCGGGCAGGGTGGCTGTAGTCCTGCGTCGCGGCTAGCGCGGCGCGTGCTTGCCGATCACGACGCGCCACGGACGCACACGCCACGATTTCACGAGGCCGTTCTGCACATACGGATCGGCGCGCGCGAACGACTCGGCCGCCTCCGGCGAATCGCCTTCGAACACGAGCACGGCCTGGTCGGCCGGGTCCGACAGCGCGCCGGCGAGCACGAGTTCGCCGCGCTCGGTCGCGGCCTGTGCAAGCGCGAGATGTTCGGCGCGGAACGGTTCGCGCCGCGACAGGTAATCGTCGACGAGTTCGTAGATCAGCTGGTAATGCATGCGTGGCTCCGGGAAGGGGGCGGCGGCGCGGTCGTCGTGTCGGCTCGGCTGCCGGTCGGTCTGTTGCGGCCAGTATAGGACAGCCGGGTGGCCGGCGCGTCGCCAACGGGAGCGTAATCCTGTTCTCGAGATTGCAACTAACGGTCAGCCAACTCAGCGACCTGAAATCCTGACCGCGGTCGCGCCTTTGATCCCACCGCTTTTTCTTCTTGTTTCGCAGGGCCGGGAGACCCGGTTCGCATCGACGATGCGGTCACGTCTGCAGGGCAGGCCCTGGCGGAAGCTCGATGTATGCGCCGCGGCCGCACCGGCGGCCCGCGCCTACGCCTTGTATCCGATCGTGCGCAGCAGATCCTTGCGCCAGCGCACGTCGTCGTCGTTTTCGACACCGAGCGGCGGAAAGCCGTCGACGACACCGGCGATCCCGCGCCCCTGCGCGCTTTCCGCGACGATCACGTCGGTCGGGTTCGCGGTCGCGCAGTAGATCCGGCAGACCTCCGGCACGGCCTTGATCGCATTGAGCACGTTGACCGGATAGAAACCGTCGCCGAGGAACACGATGAACGCGTGACCGGCGCCGATCGCAAGGGCGTTGCGGCACGCGAGCTCGACGAGTTCCGCATCGGTGCCGGAGCGGCGCACGAGACGTTTGCCCGATGCCTCGCAGAACGCGAGCCCGAAACGAATGCCCGGCACGGTGCCGACCAGCGTCTCGTGGATGTCCTCGACGGACTTGATGAAATGCGACTGGCCGAGGATGAAATTCACGGCCTCGGGTTTGTCGATGGTGACGGTTTCGAATTGCAGCATGGCGGACCTCGTCTGGCGATGCGGCGCGCGCGCCGCAATGGGCTCTCCAAGCTTAGTACGAGGCGGCTGGCGTCGAAAGCGACGCGTCCTATCCTTGGTTGTGTAGGGCGCGCGAGCGCGAATGCAACGGAGGGCAACATGGACGTGCGACACGGCTTCGTCGACTGCGTGGGACGCACGCCGTTGATCCGGCTGGCGAAGCTCAGCGCGGAAACGGGCTGCGAAATCCTGGGCAAGGCGGAATTCATGAATCCGGGCGGTTCGGTGAAGGATCGCGCGGCGCTCTACATCATCCGCGACGCCGAGCAGCGCGGCGCGCTGAAGCCGGGCGGCACCGTCGTCGAGGGCACGGCGGGCAACACGGGCATCGGTCTTGCGCACATCTGCGCGGCGCGCGGTTATCGCTGCGTGATCGTGATTCCCGACACGCAATCGCCGGACAAGATGGCGATCCTGCGCACGCTCGGCGCCGACGTGCGCCCGGTGCCGGCGGCGCCGTATCGCGACCCGAACAACTATCAGAAGATTGCCGGGCGGCTCGCGGACGAACTCGACAACGCGGTATGGGCCAACCAGTTCGACAACGTCGTCAACCGGCAGGCGCACTACGAGACGACCGGACCGGAAATCTGGCGCGATACGGCGGGCACGGTCGATGCGTTCGTCTGCGCAACCGGCACGGGCGGCACGCTGGCGGGCGTGAGCCGCTACCTGAAGGAGCAGAATCCTGAGGTCCGGATCGTGCTGGCCGATCCGCACGGAAGCGGGCTCTACGGTTACGTGAAAACGGGCGACCTCGGTGCCGAAGGCAGCTCGATCACCGAAGGCATCGGCTCGACGCGGGTCACCGCGAATCTGGCCGGCGCACCGATCGACGACGCCGTGAGGATCGACGATTCGCAGTGCGTGACGATGGTCTACCGGCTGCTGCGCGAAGAAGGGCTGTACGTCGGCGGATCGAGCGGAATCAACGTCGCGGCGGCGGTCTGGCTGGCCCGCAGGATGGGCCCGGGGCATACGATCGTGACTTTGCTGTGCGATCGCGGCGACATCTATCGTGCGCGGCTCTTCAACCGCGAATGGCTGCGCGAAAAGGGGCTGGAATCGGGGTTGGAACCAGAACGGGCACCCGAATGAGGAAGGGGTGAGGCGGCGTTTCCATTGGCTCGAATGCGACCTATGCTGAACAAATCCGGAGCGAACGCCGTTCGCCCGATTCGCCCAGACGAGGTGTGCCATGCCAGTATCAGCCACCCTGCAGGATTGCCTGCGCCAGAAGTCATCGCGGTACGAAGTGGTGTACCACCCCTATAGCCATACGAGCATGGAGACGGCCGCCGCCGCGCATATCCCCGGCGATCGCCTCGCGAAAACCGTGCTCCTCGAAGACGACGAAGGCTACGTCGCAGCCGTATTGCCGACCACACACGCCGTGCGCCTGTCGGATCTCTGGGTGAAGACGGGACGCCATCTCGTGCTCGCCCGCGAGGTCGAACTGCGCGAGCTGTTCAAGGATTGCGACATGGGTGCGCTACCGCCGGTCTGCATGGCGTACGGCATGAAGACGTTTCTCGAGGAACGTCTCGCACAGCAGCCGGAAGTCTATTTCGAGGCCGGCGACCACGAAGCGCTGATCCACATGATGCAGGATGAATTCCTGACGCTGATGGAGACGGCCGAGCGTGCGCATTTCTCGCACAAGATGCAGGGCATGCAGTCCTGACGCTTGCGGTGCACGGGCATTTGTCGGTGCGAGTGTGACAGGGTTGCAGGTCTTGTCAGCGGGATGGCCGTCGGATAGTTAATTCGCCATCCGAATTTTTTGGCGGCGTATTTACGGAAGCCGACCAATCCTTAATTTAAGTCGCATTCCAGATTAACTGTTCTGGTACCTCTGGTTCGGCATCTCCGGTGCGCCGTCCTTGAGGAAACGATCCCGGCCAGTTCGAGGCGGTCGACCGGCATGTCCGTCGACATGCGGGCGATGACGAGGCGGGGGATGCATCCTCGAGGTTACTTTCCGAATGCCCTTTTTTGGTGCGATGCAGGAGATATGCCGATATTTATGTTGAAGCGGATCAATATCCGTTTTCGCATATACCCATACAATTCAATTACCAAATTAATAATAAAAGTTGTATTTGTGCTTACCGGAATATTATTTGAATATCCCCTCCAAACTTTGTATTCGGGTATCAAATAAAGTTTGACGGCAAAATTTTTTCCTTGCTATCTTCTGCACCCAAGTGAACGGCGCCAATGACATCACCGCGTAACGAACGGTGAATCGTCATACGAAACGCGCGGCGCCGCCCGCTCAGCTGACAATTGCCTGAACGTGCAGGCGCGTGGTTTTCCGGTGCAACACCGGGCCGCGCCGGCCGGAACGATTCCTTGAAAAAGAGTGTATTGGAATTCGAATGCAATTCTTTCAATTCGGATTGCAAATTGAATTTGAAATGAAATGTTCGGGTAGATGCGATGGCGATGCCGACCTGGTTTCGCCGCCGGCAGCAATCCGAAACTGGGCGAATCGCTTGGGGGATGGATGGTGGGCATGAAAGTCGAAGAAAGTCTGGTTACGTCGAACAGCGGACTGGCTACGCTGGGCCGTCCGCGAGAGTTCGGCAAGAAGCAACAGAATCCGGTACGCCGGTTCGGCGGCGTCGGAATCGTCCTGGTGCTGCATGCAGTGCTGATCTACGCGTTGCTCAACGGCCTGGCGACGAAAGTCGTGCAGGTGATCCAGCACCCGATCGAAACCCGCATCATCGAGCCGGTCAAGCCGCCGCCGCCACCGCCGATGCCCGTGGTCAAACTCCCGCCGCCGAAGTTCGCGCCGCCGCCGCCCCCGTTCGTCCCGCCGCCGGAAGTGCCGGTGCAGGCGCCGCCGCAGGCGACGATCACGCACCAGTCGGCCCCGGTACCCTCCGCGCCGGCCGTGCAGGCACCGGTCGTAGCACCCCCGGCGCCGGCCAAGCCCGTCAGCCATGACGTGGGTGTCGTTTGCCCGAATTCGGACGCGCTTCGCGCGTCGATCCAGTATCCGAAGGAAGCGCAGGAAAACAACATCACGGGTGACGTAACGATCGAATTCGTCGTGGATGCGGAAGGGAACATCACGAACGAGCGCGTGGCGCAGTCGGCAGATCCGGTCCTCGATCGCGCTGCCTACAACACCGTAAAACGATTCAAGTGCGTCGCGCAGGGCCAGTCGGTGCGGGTCCAGGTACCGTTCTCGTTCAATCTGAATTGATGCAGTGGGCGGCCCGGCGCGAACCGGGCCGGGAAAAACCATCACGAACTGTCGTATTAAGTTCACCGAAATAACTGGAGTGGGGTATGACGAAGCGTTCACTGGCCGCGTTGGCGGCAAGCATCCTGATGTCCGTCGTCGCAGTCGACGGGTTCGTTGCGCCGCAGCTCGCCCATGCGCAGGCAAGCGGCGCGGCCGGCACGGCGGCGCAGGCCGCGGCGCCGTCTGCCGCACCGGCCA
>NZ_QOBB01000087.1:0-31172 GCF_024704855.1 Burkholderia sp. HAN2018
GGTGGCCGCGAGCGCACGCGACGCCACGACGCTCGCGACCGTGTTCAGCGCGTCGGGCGGCGACGGCCAGAACTGCCACGCGATCTGCGAAACCCTCGCCGGCGACGATCGCCAGTTGTCGCCGACGCGCTTCCACAACTCCGTGCACAACGCGCCGGCCGGCTACTGGAGCATCGCGACCCGCGCGATGGCGACGTCGAACGTGCTGTGTGCGCACGACGGCAGCTATGCCGCCGGGCTGCTCGAGAGCCTGTGCCAGGTCGTCGTCGATCGCGTGCCCACGCTGCTGATCGCGTACGACACCGACTATCCGGAACCGCTGCGCGCGGTGCGGCCGATCGACGATGCGTTCGGCGTCGCGCTCGTGCTCGCACCGGAAGCAAGCGAACACGCGCTCGCCCGCATCGACGTGCAACTCACCGACACCCCCGCCACGACGCTCGCGCACGCCGGGCTCGACGCGCTGCGTGCCGGCAATCCGGCCGCGCGCGTGCTGCCGCTGCTCGAGGCGCTCGCCGCGCGGCGTTCGACACGCGTCGTGCTCGACTACCTGGCCGATACACGCGTGCAGGTCGATGTCGCGATGCCGGATACGTTCGCGGAGCGTGCGTGATGACCGCGACGATCCCGCTCGCGCCGCCGCTCGACCACGCGTGGATCGCCGCGCACATTCCGCACGACGGCGCGATGTGCGTACTCGATACGGTCGATGCGTGGGATGCCGCCCGCATCCGCTGCACCGCGACGAGCCACCGCGATCCGCACAACCCGCTGCGCGCGCACGGCCGGCTCGCGTCCGTCTGCGGGATCGAATACGCGGCGCAGGCGATGGCCGTGCACGGCGCGTTGCTCGGTGCGCACGAAGCGCGCCCGCGCGTCGGTTATCTGGCGAGCGTGCGCAACGTCGACGCGTTCGTCGACCGGCTCGACACCTTCACGCAGCCGCTCGTCGTCGAAGCGGAACGCATGAGCGGCGACGCCCGCTCGGTGCTGTACGGCTTCGCGCTGCGCTGCGGCGAGCGCGTGCTGCTGTCCGGCCGCGCCGCGGTGATGCTCGACGCATCGGCGGCCGGCGTGTTTCGCCCGGCGCCAGCCGGCGATGCGAATCCTCGCTGAAGAGGCTTGTTCAACGGAAGGAAACCAGGTCGTGAAAGTTCGTCAGTTCATTGGTACCGCGCTCGTTCTGGCGCTGATCAGCCCGATCGCGCACGCGGACATGTCGGGAGTGAAGCAGGACATCAAGCGCGATTCGAAGGAAGCCGCGCACAAGACCGGCGAGGCGGCCCGCAGCTTCGGCCACGCGACCGCGAGTGCCGCGAAGGCGGTCGGGCACGGCGTCGCGCATGCGTCGCGCGAAGGGTGGGATGCCACCAAGCGCACGACGAAGCGGATCTTCCACAAGAACGGCTCCAGCGAGTCGGGTGGAAAGAGCGAAAAGAGCGATTGATCGATTGACGACGGGCATCGCGCGCACCGCCTTGCGGCATGCGCGCGATGCGTGGCCGCGCGTCGACGGTGACGCGTGACTGCCGCCATGCCGCTGCCGTCAACGCGCGCCGCGCATGCGGCGTGCCGGCCTGGCCCGCACGCGCGCGAAACACTTGCCGTAAGCGACGAGCCAGCAATCGCGATGATCGAAGTTCCGCAGCAGCCGCGCGCGGCGCCGCTCGAGCCAGAAGAGCGAGATCGCCATCGCCAGCGCGACGGCCAGTGCTGCGCCGCCGATCGCGAGTCCCATCCAGGTGTCGCTCATGCCTTCTCCGGAATGCGGGGCCGCACCGGCACACCTGCGCCGCTGCGGCACTGGAACCAGCGGAACACGGCCCGGCACGGGCATGCACGCCGTCCGGGCCGCCGTGCGTCAGTGCATGTGCTGGCCGCCGTTGATCGCGATGTTGGAGCCCGTCACGAAGCCGGCCTCCTCCGAGCACAGGTAAGCGACCAGCGCCGCGACTTCCTCGGGCTTGCCGAGCCGGCCCGCCGGAATCTGCGGGAGGATCTTCGAGTCGAGGATGTCCTGCGGGATCGCCGTGACCATCTTCGTCGCGAGGTAGCCCGGCGACACGGTGTTCACCGTCACGCCCTTGCGCGCGATCTCGAGCGCGAGCGATTTCGTGAAGCCGTGCATGCCGGCCTTCGCGGCCGCGTAGTTGGTCTGGCCGACCGAACCCTTCGAGCCGTTCACCGACGAGATGTTGACGATGCGGCCCCAGCCGCGCTCGACCATGCTTTCGCAGACCGGCTTCGTCATGTTGAACACGGAATCGAGGTTCGTGCGGATCACCGCGTCCCAGTTGACCTTGTCGAGCTTGCGCAGCGTCATGTCGCGCGTGATGCCCGCGTTGTTCACGAGAATGTCGACCGGGCCGACGTCCCGGGCGATCTTCTCGATGCATTGCTGGCACGAATCGTGGTCGGCCACGTCCACCGGATACGCGAGGAACTCGCGGCCGGCCGCATGCATCTCGGTCAGCCAGCGGTCCGCGCCGGTGTTGCTCGGCGAATACGTGACGACTACCCGGTGGCCCGCGTCGTTCAACCTGATGCTGACCGCTTCGCCGAGGCCGCCCATTCCACCAGTCACAACTGCAATTCGCTTAGTCATCCTGTAAATTACCGACAAAAAAGTAATCGATGAAAGCGGGGCGACGGCATCGCACATGCTGCCGCCCCACCGCTTCGATGCGCAGCCGCCCGTGTCGCGGGCACGGCACGCACCGGCACCTCGCGCTTGTTGTTGGCCACTTGTCGTGCGCGAAAACCGCTTCACCCGCGTGCGGCGCTCACCGGCGCCGCAGCGGGACGAATCGTCAGGCCCCGCTCAGGCGCGCTCGACCGCGAGCGCGACGCCCATCCCGCCGCCGATGCACAGCGACGCCAGCCCGCGCTTCGCGTCGCGTTTCTGCATCTCGTGCAGCAGCGTCACCAGGATCCGGCAGCCCGACGCGCCGATAGGGTGACCGATCGCGATCGCCCCGCCGTTCACGTTCACCTTCGACGTGTCCCAGCCCATCTGCTTGTGCACCGCCAGCGCCTGCGCCGCGAACGCCTCGTTGATCTCCATCAGGTCCAGGTCGCCCGGCGTCCAGCCCGCGCGCTCCAGGCACCGGCGCGATGCCGGCACCGGGCCCATCCCCATCACGCTCGGATCGACACCCGCGTTCGCGTAGGCCTTGATCTTCGCCAGCGGCGTCAGACCCAGCGCTGCCGCCTTCTGCGCCGACATCACCAGCACCGCCGCCGCGCCGTCGTTCAGCCCCGACGCGTTCGCCGCCGTCACCGAGCCGTCCTTCGAGAACGCCGGCTTCAGCCCGGCCAGCGACTCCGCCGTCACGCCATGACGCACGAACTCGTCGGTCGCGAACTGCAGCGGCTCGCCCTTGCGTTGCGGGATCGACACCGGCACGATCTCGTCGTCGAAGCGCCCGGCCTTCTGCGCGGCTTCCGCCTTGTTCTGCGACAGCGCCGCGAATGCGTCCTGCTCTTCGCGCGTGATCCCGTATTCCTTCGCGACGTTCTCCGCCGTGATGCCCATGTGGTACTGGTTGTACACGTCCCACAGGCCGTCGACGATCATCGTGTCGACCAGCTTCGCATCGCCCATCCGGAAGCCGTCACGCGAGCCCGGCAGCACGTGCGGCGACGCGCTCATGTTCTCCTGGCCGCCCGCGATCACGATGTCCGCGTCGCCCGCGACGATCGCGTTCGCCGCCAGCATCACGGCCTTCAGGCCCGAGCCGCACACCTTGTTGATCGTCATCCCCGGCACTGCCGTCGGCAGCCCGGCCTTGATCAGCGACTGCCGCGCCGGGTTCTGGCCCGAGCCGGCCGTCAGCACCTGGCCCATGATCACTTCGCTCACCTGCTCGGGCTTCACGCCCGCGCGCTCCAGCACTGCGCGGATCACCGTCGCGCCCAGTTCGGGTGCTGCAATCTTCGCAAGCGAACCGCCGAATTTGCCGACCGCGGTCCGCGCGGCCGATACGATCACTACGTCCGTCATGTCCAGTTCCTGCATTGAAATCAGTTCGTCGTTCCGACGCCGGTGCGAGCCGGTCTCGGCCGGCGAACGCGCTCCCCGGGCCATCCGGCGCGGTAGCGGTCGCATGCCTCCGTACGGCGAACCGCACCCGTCCGCACGGGCGGCACACCCGCACGGCTCGCCGGGCACCGGCGCGTTGCGGCAAACCGGACGTGAGCCGGACCCCGCGCGGCACACGCGGCGTCCGGCGCCATCCGGCGCCGATCAATCGTGTCGCGCCCGTGCGCGACACATGCTTGCGCGGCTAAGCGATCACGCAGCCGATTCGCGGGCGGCCGCGGCGTCCTTGCGCGCGGCGGCCGCCGTTTGCTTCGCACCACGCGTTGCCGTTTCGGTGACGGCGTCGAAGCCGCTCTGGGCGGCTTCGATCGCCTGCCCCGTCGCTGCGCGTACGGAGTCGGCCGCGGCGGTCGCCGCGGACAGCGCCGAGTTCAGCGCGGCCACCACCGGCGCCGAGCCGGCCGGCGCGTGCTTCGACAGCTCGCCCAGCACGTCCTTCAGGCGCTTGTCGTTCTGTTCGTATTGGGCTTGCGCGACCTTTGCCCATTCGGACTGCGTCGACACCGCGATGTCGAACAGGTGGCGGCCGTAGGACACGGCCTTGCCGGCCGCTTCCTGCGGCACGGCGATCTGCTGCACGAAGCCCACGGCCGGATTGCTGCTGTTGAACGCGTTCTTCAGCTTGTCTTCGTATTCCTCGAGCGCCGTCCGGGCCGCTTGCAGGTTGAGTTCGACGACAGCCTCGAAACCTTGGATAGCCGGACGGGCGATCGCAAACCACGCGGCGATACCGGACTGATAATCGGCGTTGAGTTTTTCGGGGGCAAATACGGACATCGGGCACGCTCCTGTTGGCAATGCGAGAGACGACGTAAAGAAAATCGGAAGCCGGTTCGACAGCAGACTTCCTTATTGACAACCCGTCACTTGTTTGAGTACGGGAAGTTGAAGGAGCCCATTCTAGATCGATTAATTGTCAATTAAATGGCATTAATACTAGGTGTAAACCCTTATCTTAATTCCGGGCGACCGCTGGAACCCGTGATGCGCCGACATCGCAGACGAGACGGCGCTTCACTCTGTCCCGCAATGCATTTCTACCTTTTTACAGGATAGCCGATCATGACGTCGCGCAACATTTACCAATTCATTATTCCGTTTATTAGAAAACCGGCGCACATTGAAAATGGAGCAGTCGCTTATGTAATCGTTTTTTGCGGATTTATTATGAAATCGTTTTCGGGATTATTAATGACAAAATCAATGATCGGACGAATTGCGGGTCGCAATAAAAAACGGCCGCATGATGCGGCCGCGTGCTGGTCAGGCAGGCGCGGAAGATCAGCCGGCCAGTTCGCGATGCAGCGCGAGGAACTCCTGCGCGAGCTTGTGCCCGGGCTCCAGATGGATCACCGGCCTGGACTGCTGATGCGACTCGCGGATCTTCACCGAGGCCGACAGCCTCGACGCGAGCACCGGCAGCCCTTCTTCGACGAGTTCGTCGACGAGCCGCTGCGGCAGGCTCGCTCGCGGCTGGAACTGGTTGATCACGATCCCTTCCACCTCGAGCGCCGCGTTGTGGTCCTGCTGGATCTCCTTCACGTTCTCGAGCAGCGTGTACAGCGCGCGACGTGAAAAATCGTCGCAGTCGAACGGGATCAGGCAGCGCTCGACCGCGATCAGCGCCGAGCGCGTATAGAAATTCAGCGCGGGCGGCGTGTCGATGTACACGGCGTCGTAGGCATCGAGCTCGTTCAGCGCGTCGCGTAGCTTGTAGATCTTGTAACGCGATTCGAGCTTGCCGTGCAGCGTGTCGAGATCCGGATGCGCGGGCATCACGTCGAGCCCTTCGAACGGGGTCGGATGGACGAACGACGCGACGTCGACCGGACGGAAGTTGAAGGTCAGCGCGGTTTCGAAGAAATCGGCGACACCCGGCTGCACGTCGGCCGCGGCGTCGCCGAGCAGGTAGCGCGTGGAGTTCGCCTGTGCGTCGAGGTCGATGACGAGCGTGCGCAGCCCCTCGCTCGCGCTGATCGCCGCCAGGTTGCAGACGATCGTCGACTTGCCCACGCCGCCCTTCTGGTTGAATACGACCCGCCGCATGGTGCCCCCTCGATCGAACGTCGAAAAGAGCAGCTTAGCCGGTCAATAATGGCGACCGCGTGACGCAGGTCGAATTGCGTGCGATTTGTATACGGCACGCATCAGGTGCGCGGCAGCGCCCCCGACACGTACCGGCTGCCGGGCACACACCACCGCCACGGGAAGTCCATGCCGACGCGAATGCCGATGCGAGGCCCGCCCGCCAGGTTCGCGGGCGGCGCCGTGCCGTCGTCGACGATCGCGAACCCTTCGCGCGCAGCGACGAGATCGACGCCATCCTGCGCACCGCCGATGCCCATCGCCTGCGTCAGCCGCGCCGGCCCGCGGCACAGGTCGCGATCGCGCGTCTGCGGCGGCCGTGCCGCGCGCATCCGTTCGATCCCCTGCACCGGCTCGAGCGCACGGATCAGCACGCCCGTTCCCGTGCCGTCCGGGCCGCACACGCAGTTGCAGCACCAGTGCATGCCGTACGTGAAATAGACGTACAGATGCCCCGGCGGCCCGAACATCGTCGCGTTGCGCGGCGTCTTGCCGCGATAGGTATGCGCGGCCGGGTCGATCGCGCCGGCATAGGCTTCCACTTCGACGATCCGCCCTGCCCGGCCGTCCGCGGCCGCGAGGATCTTGTTGAGCAGTTGCGGCGCGACGTCGGTGGCCGTGCGGTCGAAGAACGCGCGGGGCAGCACGGCGCCCGGCCACGCAGGCGCGGGTTCACTGCGCCGCATCCCGCCTCTCCGGTTGAAGACCGGAACCGGCCTTCGCGTGCAGACGCAGTTGACGGTAGGCATCAACCAGATCGTCGAGGCCGAACGCGAGATTTCTCCCGCTGGGATTGGGCAGCACCCAGACACTTGCCTCCTGCATGCGGGCCGGCTGCAATCCCCACCCGACCTCACGCTGGCCGGAAAGCGCCGAGTACGCCGCCTTGCCGAGAAAGGCAACGAAGCGCGGCCGGTAACGCGCCACCTTTTGCTCGAACCCCGCGGCCGCGGCCATGAATTCCGCGCGCGAAAGCTGATCGGCGCTTGCGGTCGGCCGCTTCACCACCGCCGTCAGGCCGCAGCCGTGGCCGAGTATCGCGCGATCGTCCCGCGGCGAAATTTCCGTCGGCGTGAAGCCCGCGAGATGGATCACGCGCCAGAAGCGGTTGTTCCTCCCGGCGAAGTGATGCCCGGTCTCGGCCGCGGTCAGGCCGGGGTTGATCCCGCAGAACAGCACGTCGAGATGCTCCGCGATGAGGTCGGGAAGTTCGTCAGCCACGATTTGCCTGGCGCGCAAGGAACATCGACGTAAACGAAAGAAGGCCCGAAGACCCGAGCCAAGCAATCGGCTTGACTCGGACATTCGGGCCCATCGTGACGCAGGATACCGGCGTGCCGATCAGAACGGGATATCGTCGTCCATTTCGTCGAAGCCGCCACCTGCCGGTGCGCTCGGACGGCTTTGCGCGCCGCCGCCAGCACCGCCACGCGCCGCGCCGCCGGCACGACCGCCGCCGCCACCGCCGCGTTCCATCTGTTCGCCGCGACCACCGCCGCCACCACCACCGTAGCCGCCGCCGTAACCGCCTTCGTCACCACCGCCACCGCCGCCGCCCGCACCGCCGCGGCCGCCGAGCATCTGCATCTGGTCGGCGACGATTTCGGTCGAGTAACGATCCTGGCCGTCCTGGCCTTGCCACTTGCGCGTGCGGATGCGGCCTTCGATATAGACCGACGAACCCTTCTTCAGGTATTCGCTGACGATTTCCGCCAGACGGCCGAAGAACGCGACGCGATGCCACTCGGTCATTTCCTTGAAATCGCCGCTTGCCTTGTCCTTGTAGCGGTCGGTCGTCGCGAGACGGATGTTCGCAACCGCGTCGCCGCTCGGCAGGTAACGGACTTCAGGATCGGCGCCGAGATTGCCGACGAGGATGACCTTGTTGACGGATGCCATGTGTTTCTCCAGTAAATTCGATGCCGGGCCGCCCGCTCACGCTGCCGGTGCGGCCCGCCGGGCAAGCCGGCGAACGCCGCCGGTGCCTGCCCGAAGTGAGTTCAGGCCTTGCGCGGCGGCGCTTTCATGCTGGCCGCGATTATAAGCCACGCGGCAACGAGCCCCGAGCACGTGTAGAACACCGTGTTGGCGCCCCCGTGCTTCAGCAGCCAGCCGCCCACGATGCCGCCGAGCGCGAGCCCGATCGACTGCGTGGTGTTGTAGACACCCGTGGCCGCACCCTTGCGCGAACCGGGCGCGAGCTTCGACACGAGCGACGGCTGCGACGCTTCCAGGATGTTGAAACCGAGAAAGTAGATGAACAGAATCGCCGCCACAATCAGGATGGTATGCGGCGCGCTGCCCAGCAGCAATTGACCGATCAGGATAGCCAGAATGCCGCCGAGCAGCACCGGCTTCATCTTGCCCCGTTTTTCAGCGACGATGATCGCCGGAACCATCATCACGAACGCGAGCCCCATCACCGGCAGGTAAACCTTCCAGTGCGCGGCGACCGGCAGGCCGCCGTCGACGAGCAGGCGCGGCACGACGAGGAACAGCGCCGTCTGCGTCGCGTGCAGCACCAGCACGCCGAAGTTCAGGCGCAGCAGCTCGACGTTGTGCAGCACCTCGGCGAACGGCGCGGGCACGTGCACGGGCTTCGCCGCATCGGGCACGATCCACAGCACGACGCCGATCGCGAGGATCGACAGTACGCCGACGATCGCGAACAGCCCGCTCATCCCGACCCAGTGGAATACGATCGGCGCACCGACGATCGCGACCGCGAACGACACGCCGATCGAGCCGCCGACCATCGCCATCGCCTTCGTGCGGTTCTGCTCGGAGGTCAGGTCGGCGATGAACGCGAGCACCGCGGACGAAACCGCGCCCATCCCCTGGATCACGCGGCCGACGATGATCCACGTGATGTCGTGCGCGAACGCGGCGACGAAGCTGCCGATCGCGAAGATCACGAGGCCCGTGGCGATCACCGGCTTGCGGCCGAACTTGTCCGACGCCCAGCCGTAGAAGATGTAGAACAGCGACTGCGTGACGCCGTAGGCCCCGAGCGCGATGCCGACGAGCAGCACGTTGTCGCCGCCCGGGATGGTTTTCGCGTAGACCGAGAACACCGGCATGATCATGAACAGGCCGAGCATGCGCAGCGCGAAGATCGCCGCGAGCGACGTGGTCGCGCGCAATTCGGGCGCAGTCATGCGGGAAGACGTGGCAGACGGATTGGACATCGGGAATGAATTTCGAATGATCGGGATGACCGCCCGACACCGGGCGGCGGAAGATCAGGACCAGCGGCCCGGGAGGCTTGGCGGGCGACACGTCGGGGCAGGACTCAGGCAGCCCGCGGGCCACCCGGAACCGCGCGGCGCGGCCGCTTTCCCGGCGCAGGCGCCGCCTTGCTGCCACCTGCGGCCAAGGCCGGGGGCCCCAAACGACGGCCTCGAAAAGCCGTTATAGTAGCAGGTTTGGTTCCCTCCATTTTCGCCAGGTTCATGGAACAGATCCGTATCCGTGGGGCACGTACCCACAACCTGAAAAACGTCAATCTCGACCTGCCGCGCCACAAGCTGATCGTGATTACCGGGTTGTCCGGGTCGGGCAAGTCGTCGCTCGCGTTCGACACCCTTTATGCCGAGGGCCAGCGCCGCTACGTCGAAAGCCTGTCCGCGTATGCCCGCCAGTTCCTGCAGCTGATGGAGAAACCCGACGTCGACCTGATCGAGGGTCTGTCGCCCGCGATCTCGATCGAGCAGAAGGCGACGTCCCACAACCCGCGTTCGACCGTCGGCACGGTCACGGAAATCCACGACTACCTGCGACTTTTGTACGCACGTGTCGGTACGCCGTACTGCCCCGATCACGACATCCCGCTGGAAGCGCAGAGCGTGTCGCAGATGGTCGACGCGGCGCTCGCGCTGCCCGAGGACACCAAGCTGATGATCCTCGCGCCCGTCATCGCGAACCGCAAGGGCGAGCACGCGGAGCTGTTCGAGGACATGCAGGCGCAGGGTTTCGTGCGCTTTCGCGTGCGCTCGGGCGGCGGCGCCGCGAACGAAGGCGTCGCGAAGATCTACGAGGTCGAGTCGCTGCCGAAGCTGAAGAAGAACGACAAGCACACGATCGACGTCGTCGTCGATCGTCTCAAGGTGCGGCCGGACATGAAGCAGCGCCTCGCCGAATCGTTCGAGACGGCGCTGCGCCTCGCCGACGGCCGCGCGATCGCGCTGGAAATGGATACCGACCACGAGCACCTGTTCAGCTCGAAGTTCGCGTGCCCGATCTGCTCGTACTCGCTGCAGGAGCTCGAGCCGCGCCTGTTCTCGTTCAACAACCCGATGGGCGCGTGCCCGGAATGCGACGGCCTCGGCCAGATCACGTTCTTCGACCCGAAGCGGGTCGTCGCGCACCCGTCGCTGTCGCTCGCGGCCGGTGCCGTGAAGGGCTGGGACCGCCGCAACCAGTTCTACTTCCAGATGCTGCAGAGCCTCGCGGCGTTCTACGAATTCGACATCGACGCCGCGTTCGAGGACCTGCCGGAAAAGATCCGGAAGGTGCTGCTGTTCGGCTCGGGCAAGCAGACGATCCCGTTCTCGTACATCAACGAGCGCGGCCGCACGACGATCCGCGAGCACGTGTTCGAAGGGATCATCCCGAACCTCGAGCGCCGCTACCGCGAGACCGATTCGGTCGCGGTGCGCGAAGAGCTGTCGAAATACCAGAACAACCAGCCGTGCCCGTCGTGCGAAGGCACGCGCCTGCGCCGCGAGGCGCGCCACGTGCGCATCGGCACCGGCGACCACGCGCGCGGCATCTATGAAATCAGCGGCTGGCCGCTGCGCGACGCGCTCGGCTATTTCGACGGGCTGACGCTCGAAGGCGCGAAGCGCGAGATCGCCGACAAGGTGATCAAGGAAATCGTCGCGCGCCTGACGTTCCTGAACAACGTCGGCCTCGACTACCTGTCGCTCGAGCGCAGCGCCGAGACCCTGTCGGGCGGCGAGGCGCAGCGCATCCGGCTCGCGTCGCAGATCGGCTCGGGCCTGACGGGCGTGATGTACGTGCTCGACGAGCCGTCGATCGGCCTGCACCAGCGCGACAACGACCGCCTGATCGCGACGCTCAAGCACCTGCGCGACCTCGGCAACTCGGTGATCGTCGTCGAGCACGACGAGGACATGATCCGCACGGCCGACTACGTCGTCGACATGGGCCCGGGCGCCGGCGAGCACGGCGGCGTGATCGTGGCCGAAGGCACGCCGAAGCAGGTGCAGTCGAACCCGCAGTCGCTCACCGGCCAGTACCTGGTCGGCAAGCGCACGATCGAGTACCCGGACGAGCGGCTCGCGCCCGATCCCGAGCGGATGCTGCGCATCGTCGACGCGCACGGCAACAACCTGAAGCACGTCGATCTCGAGCTGCCGGTCGGCCTGCTGACCTGCATCACCGGCGTGTCGGGCTCCGGCAAGTCGACGCTGATCAACGACACGCTGTATCACGCGGTCGCGCGCCACCTGTACGGCTCGTCGGCCGAACCGGCGCCGCACGAGGCGATCGAGGGCCTCGAGCACTTCGACAAGGTGATCAACGTCGACCAGTCGCCGATCGGCCGCACGCCGCGCTCGAACCCGGCCACCTATACGGGCCTGTTCACGCCGATCCGCGAGTTGTTCTCGGGCGTGCCGACCTCGAAGGAACGCGGCTACGATCCGGGCCGCTTCTCGTTCAACGTGAAGGGCGGCCGCTGCGAGTCGTGCCAGGGCGACGGCGTGCTGAAGGTCGAGATGCACTTCCTGCCGGACGTCTACGTGCCGTGCGACGTGTGCCACGGCAAGCGCTACAACCGCGAAACGCTCGAAGTGCAGTACAAGGGCAAGAACATCAGCGAAGTGCTCGACATGACCGTCGAGCACGCGTATGCGTTCTTCAATGCGGTGCCGGTCATTGCGCGCAAGCTGAAGACGCTGCTCGACGTCGGCCTCGGCTACATTCGCCTCGGCCAGTCGGCCACGACGCTGTCGGGCGGCGAGGCGCAGCGCGTGAAGCTGTCGCTCGAACTCTCCAAGCGCGACACCGGCCGCACGCTGTACATCCTCGACGAGCCGACCACCGGCCTGCACTTCCACGACATCGCGCTGCTGCTGGAAGTGATCCACCGGCTGCGCGACCAGGGCAACACGGTCGTGATCATCGAGCACAACCTCGACGTGATCAAGACGGCCGACTGGGTGATCGACCTCGGCCCCGAAGGCGGCGCCGGCGGCGGCCAGATCATCGCGCAGGGCACGCCCGAGCAGGTCGCGAAGACGAAAGCGAGCTTTACCGGCAAGTACCTCGCGCCGCTGCTCAAGCGCCCGACCCGCAAGGTCGCGGCGGGCTGACGCTTCGCGCCGCCCTGTCCCTCCCGCGCGCGGCCGCCCGGCCGCGCGCGCCTCTGCGCGCACCGCGCAACCGGCCTCCTCTCGTTTTCCCTTCTGCGTTTACACCATGCGCCAAACGGCCCCGTTGCGGCCCATAATGGCGGCTATACTTTACGGTCGTAAGGTTCGCCGTACGCACCAATCCGGTGCGGCGCCGGGTGAACACGGCTCTGCCGCGCATTCCGCGGCATGACACACGAACGACAGGAATCCACGATGGAGAAGCAACCAGACTCGTCTCGCGATACGCAGAATCGCGAACCGCACCTGCGCAGCGTGCGGCTGACGAGCGACTTCAGCCTGCCGAAGCTGTCGGCACTCGAGATCGGCAGCTATGCGGTTGCGATCCTCGCGATGTGGCTCGTGATCGAGCTCAAGTTGCTCGGCGGGCTGCTGGCCGGCCTGCTCGTCTACCAGCTGATCCACACGATCGCCCCCGTGATCGAACGTCACACCACGAGCATGCGCGCGCGCTGGGTCGCCGTCGTGCTGCTGGCCATCGCGATCGTCGGCGCGCTGACGGGCCTGACGATCGGCATCATCGAACACTTCGAACGCACGGTGCCGAACCTGCAGAGCCTGCTCGACCAGCTGATGCAGATCGTCGAGCAGACCCGCGCGCGCACGCCGGCCTGGATCGCGAACCTGCTGCCCGTCGACGTCGAGCAGATGAAGACGAAGGCCGCCGTGCTGATGCACTCGCACATGGACCAGCTTCAGCAAAGCGGCAAGAGCGTCGCGCGCGGGTTCGGCCACGTGCTGTTCGGGATGATCATCGGCGCGATGATCGCGATCGGCGTCGAGCACGGCAAGGTGCGCCGGCCGTTGTCCACCGCGCTCGTCACGCGCGTGTCGCGCTTTGCCGACGCATTCCGCCGGATCGTGTTCGCGCAGATCAAGATCTCGGCGATCAACGCGGTGTTCACCGGCATCTACCTGCTGGTCGCGCTGCCGATCTTCCACCAGCGGCTGCCGCTGTCGAAAACGCTCGTGCTCGTCACGTTCATCGTCGGCCTGCTGCCCGTGATCGGCAACCTGATCTCGAACACGCTGATCGTCGCCGTGTCGCTGTCGGTCAGCATGGGCACCGCGATCGCGTCGCTTGCGTTCCTCGTGGTCATCCACAAGCTCGAATACTTCCTGAACGCGAAGATCATCGGCGGCCAGATCGAGTCGCGCGCGTGGGAGCTGCTGCTCGCGATGCTGATCATGGAAGCCGCGTTCGGGCTGCCCGGCGTGATCGCCGCGCCGATCTTCTACGCGTACCTGAAGCGCGAGTTGTACCTGCTGCGGCTGATCTGAAGCAGCCTGCGCGCTCAGGCAACAAAAAACGCCGCACCCCGTAAAGGGTGCGGCGTTTTTGCTTGTCCGGGCCTGCGCCGGCGAATCAGCGGAACACGACCGTCTTCGTCCCGTTCAGCACGATCCGGTGCTCGACGTGCCACTTCACCGCGCGCGCAAGCGTCACGCACTCGACGTCGCGGCCGATCGCGGTCAGCTGGTCGGGCGTCATGCTGTGGTCGACGCGCTCGACTTCCTGCTCGATGATCGGGCCTTCGTCGAGATCGGTCGTCACGTAGTGCGCGGTCGCGCCGATCAGCTTCACGCCGCGATCGAACGCCTGGTAATAAGGCTTCGCCCCCTTGAAGCTCGGCAGGAACGAATGGTGGATGTTGATCGCGCGCCCGGCGAGCTGTTCACACATGTTCGGCGACAGGATCTGCATGTAGCGCGCGAGCACGACGAGATCGGCCTGGTGCTCGTCGATCACTTCCAGCACGCGCGCTTCCTGCGCGGCCTTCGCGGCATCGGACGAGCCGCCGATCAGCGGAAAGTGATGGAACGGAATGTTGTAGCTCGCGGCGAGCTGGTAGAACTCCTTGTGGTTCGACACGATCGCCGGGATCTCGATCGGCAGCTGGCCGGTGCGATAGCGGAACAGCAGGTCGTTCAGGCAGTGGCCGATCTTCGACACCATGATCACGACGCGCGGCTTCACGGCCGCGTCATGCAGTTCCCAGCGCATCGAAAACTGCTCGGCGAGGGGCGCGAATTCCTTGCGAAGCGTGTCGAGCGCCGTCGCGGCATCCGCGCCGCCGCCGTCCTGCTCGAAGTGCACGCGCATGAAGAACTCGCTGGTGCGGCTGTCGCCGAACTGCGCCGAATCGAGGATGTTGTTGCTGCGCTCGAACAGGAAGCCCGAGACCGCATGGACGATGCCGTGCCGGTCGGGGCACGACAGTTTCAAGATAAAGCTGTGATCGGTCGGCATGACCGCTACTCCCTTCGTTTCCGTATTCGTCAAATTGCCCGTTCGCGCCGCCGGACTGCGTGCGCGGCACGCGTCACGCGGCCGGTGCGAACAGGGCGTCGATGCCCGCCGCGTCGGCCGCCGGGATCCAGCGGTGGCGCAGCAGCGTGTCGAGCGTCGCGAGGCTCGCATCCATCGTCGCGCGGCCGGCGCGCAGCCAGCCGATCACCTCGGGCACGCCGGCCAGCAGGTGCTCGGCCACTTCGCCGTCCTGGTTGCGCGGCGCGAAGTCGCGCGGCAGCGGCAGGTCGTACACGAAGATCAGTTCGGACTGCGTGCCTTCCGGCAGCGAGCACAGCACCTGCACCGCGCGGCCCGCGATCGCGCGCGCGGCCAGTTCGGCGGGAATGCCGGCTTCTTCCCAGCATTCCTTCGCGAGCGTCTCGTGAACGCCCAGGCCCCAGCCGATCCCGCCCGCGACGACGTTGTCGAGCATGCCGGGGTCGGTTGCCTTGGTCTCGCTGCGGCGGCCGAGCCACATCTGCGGGACGGCCGCGGCGGGCGGCTCGCCCGGTGCAACCGCATATTCTACGATGCCGTTCAGATGCACCGCGTAAGTCTGCGTGCCGAAGAAGCGCGACGCGGCGCGCTCGATGTACGCGAGCGGCGGATCGTCGAAGCGGTTGCGGATCGCGTAGATCTCGTCGCGCCAGCCGGGAATCGCGCCGTCGGCCGCGAGCGCGCCGATGGCGCTCGCCAGCGCCATGCTGCGTGCGTCGACCGAGTCGTAGCGCGACGACAGCACGACGCGCCCGTCGGTCAGTTCGAACACGTCGGGCCAGCGGGCGAGCATCGCGACATCCTGGCGGCGCACCCAGCCGACCGCCTGGCCGGCCATCTCGAAACGCAGGTGCGCGGCCGGATCGAAACGGCGCGCGGCCGCAATGCACGGAAACGTCATCGTCGTCAGTCCTTCAGCGCCACGCGGATGCCGATCGCGATGAACGTCGCGCCGGCGATCCGGTCGAGCCACACGCCGGCCTTCGGGCGGCGCTTCAGCCACGCGCCGATCATGCCCGCGCCGACGCCGAACAGCGAGAAAACCACCGCCGTCTGCAGCATGAACAGCGCGCCGAGTTCGAACATCTGCAGCGTCACGCCCTGCCCGCCGTGCGGATCGACGAACTGCGGCAGGAACACGACGAAGAACAGCGTGACCTTCGGGTTCATCAGGTTGCCGATCACGCTCTGCCGGAAAATCGTGCCGAGCGGCTGCGGCGGGCGCTCGTGCGCGTTCGCGAGGCCCTGGCTGCGCAGCGCCTTGATGCCGATCCACACGAGATACGCGGCGCCCGCGAGCTTCAGGATCTCGAACGCGACCGGCGACGAACGCAGCACGGCCGCGACGCCGAGCGCCGCGAGCGTCGTGTGGAACAGGATCCCGGCGGTGAAGCCGAGCGCGGCGACGAAACCGGCCGCGCGGCCCTGCGAGATGCCGCGTGCGAGCACCTGCAGGTTGTCGGGACCCGGCGCGAACGTAATCGCGATCGACGTGGCGAGAAACAGCATGAAGTTGGGCATCGAGACCTCGCTGTGTGACGTGGAATCAGGCGTGCCGGCGCTCAGTGGCCGGCGAATTCGGTGACGGTATAAACGGGCAATCCCGCGTTGCGCAGCAGCGCCGAGCCGCCGAGATCGGGCAGGTCGATGATCGCCGCGCCTTCGACGACCTCCGCGCCGAGCCGCTGCAGCAGGTTGCGCCCCGCCATCATCGTGCCGCCGGTCGCGATCAGGTCGTCCATGATGATCACGCGGTCGCCGGGGCGGCACGCGTCTTCATGGATCTCGACCGTCGCGCTGCCGTATTCGAGGTCGTACGATTCCGAGCGCGTCTTGTACGGCAGCTTGCCGACCTTGCGGATCGGCACGAAGCCGACGCTCAGCTCGTACGCGACGATCGGCGCGATGATGAAGCCGCGCGCGTCGAGGCCCGCGACGTAGTCGAGCTTCGCATCGACATAACGCTCGACGAACAGGTCGACGAGGATGCGCAACGCCTTCGGGCTCTGCAGCAGCGTCGTAATGTCGCGGAACATCACGCCCGGCTGCGGCCAGTCGGGCACCGTGCGGATCTGGCTGTGGATGAAGGCGACCGGATCGAGCGGTGCGCCCGACGACGAATGCGGCATGAAACTCTCCGAAAAAAACGGTGCGCGAAGATCGGGCACCGTTTCGAATAAATACGGGTCAGGTTATCAATCCGTGCGCGGCTCAGGCTGCCGCGGCCGGCGGATCGCGCCGATGGCGCGACAGCCGCTCCTCCGCGAGCGCGAGTGCCTCGGGCAGCCCGCGCAGCACGACGATGTCGCTCGCGCGCAGCTTGGTCTGCGGATCGGGTTCGACGCCGCGGATGCCGTGCCGGCGGATCGCCGTGACTTCGAGCCCGAGTACATACAGCCCGAGTTCTTCCAGCGAACGCCCGACCGCGTCCGCGCGCGCATCGACCGGCACCGATTGTAGCCGCACCTGCTCGTGGTCGTCGTCGTCCGCATCGTCCGCGCCGCGGAAATAGCCGCGCAGCAGGCTGTAGCGCTCGTCGCGCATTTCCTCGACGCGCCGCACGACCTTGCGCATCGGCACGCCCACCAGCACCAGCGTGTGCGACGCGAGCATCAGGCTGCCCTCGACGATCTCCGGAATCACCTCGGTCGCGCCGGCCGCGAGCAGCTTCTCGAGATCGGCATCGTCGACGGTGCGCACGATCGCGGGCAGCGTCGGCTCGAGTTCGTGTACGTGGTGAAGCACGCGCAGCGCGGACGGCGTGTTCGCATAGGTGATCGCCACCGCCGCCGCGCGATGGATACCGGCCGCGAGCAGCGACTCGCGGCGCGCCGCGTCGCCGAACACGACCGATTCGCCGGCCGTCGCGGCCGCGCTCACGCGATCGGGGTCGAGGTCGAGCGCGACGTACGAAATGCCTTCCTGTTCGAGCATCCGCGCCAGGTTCTGGCCCGCGCGGCCATAGCCGCAGATGATCACGTGGCCGCGCTGCTTGAGGCTTTGCGTCGCGATCCGCGTCATCTGCAGCGACTGCTGCATCCATTCCGTAGACGAAAGCCGCATCACGATCCGGTCGGCGTTCTGGATCAGGAACGGCGCGGCGAGCATCGACAGCAGCATCGACGCGAGGATCGCCTGCAGCAGCGTCGAATCGACGAGATGCCGGTCGAGGATCAGGTTCAGCAGCACGAAGCCGAATTCCCCGGCCTGCGCGAGCCCGATGCCGGTGCGCATCGCGACACCCGGCGTCGCGCCGAACAGCCGTGCGAGCCCGGCGATCATCGTCCCCTTGAACAGGATCTGCCCGACGAAGAAACCGAGCACGAGGAACGGGTGCTCCCAGATCACGCGCGGATCGAGCAGCATCCCCGTCGTCACGAAGAACAGGCCGAGCAGCACGTCGCGGAACGGCTTGATGTCCTCTTCCACCTGATGGCGGAACGGCGTCTCGGAAATGAGCATCCCCGCGATGAACGCGCCGAGCGCGAGCGACAGGCCGAAGCGGTCGGTGATGAACGCGGCGCCGAGCGTGACGAGCAGCAGGTTCAGCACGAACAGCTCCTGCGAGCGGCGCCGCGCGACGACGTTGAGCCAGCGCGTCATGAAACGCTGGCCGATGACCAGCAGCAGCGTGAGCGCGATCACGATCTTGACGGCCGCGAAGCCGAGCGTGAGCGCGAGGTCCTTCGACGATTCGGCGCCGAACGCGGCGATCACGATCAGCAGCGGCACCACCGCGAGATCCTGGAACAGCAGCACGCCGAAGATGTTGCGGCCGTGTTCGGTCTCGATCTCGAGCCGCTCGGCGAGCATTTTCGACACGATCGCCGTCGACGACATCGCGAGCGCGCCGCCGAGCGCGATGCTGCCCTGCCACGTGATGTGTACCCAGTGCTCGAACAGCATGCCGAGCACGAGCGCGAGCACAAGTGTCGCGACGACCTGCAGCAGTCCGAGCCCGAACACGAGCCGCTGCATCGCCCTCAGCTTCGCCAGCGAGAACTCGAGGCCGATCGAAAACATCAGGAACACCACGCCGAATTCCGCGAGATGCTCCGCGCGCTCGAGGTCGGCCGCGATGCCGAAGGCGTGCGGGCCGACCAGGATGCCGACGGTCAGGTAGCCGAGCATCGGCGGCAGGTTCAGCGAGCGGAATACGACGACGCCCACCACCGATGCCAGCAGCAGCAGGAGCGTCATTTCGAGCGGGGAAATCACGGGCAAAGCGTCCTCGTTCGTCGGGGCCACGGGAAAGCGGGCGCGGCAGGGTGGCGGTGGACAGGCGACATCGGACGAGTCCGAAGGCCCGGCGCGGCGAACAAACGCCTTTGCTATACTCCGCGCATGATAGCGAAAATCAATGATGATCGGGCGCTCGCGCTCGCCCGCGACGTGCTCGACATCGAGGCGGACGCCGTGCGCGCGCTGCGCGACCAGCTCGACGGCGGCTTCGTCCAGGCCGTCGCGCTGCTGCTCGGCTGCCGCGGCCGCGTGGTGGTGTCCGGGATCGGCAAATCGGGGCATATCGCCCGCAAGATCGCGGCCACGCTGGCCAGCACCGGCACGCCGGCCTTCTTCGTCCACCCCGCCGAGGCCAGCCACGGCGACCTCGGGATGGTCACCTCCGACGACGTCTTCATCGGCATCTCCTATTCCGGCGAATCGGAAGAACTCGTCGCGATCCTGCCGCTCGTGAAGCGGATCGGCGCGAAACTGATCGCGATCACGGGCCGCGCGGGATCGAGCCTCGGCACGCTCGCCGACGTGAACCTGAACGCCGCGGTCTCGAAAGAGGCCTGCCCGCTGAACCTCGCGCCCACCGCGAGCACGACCGCCGCGCTCGCGCTCGGCGACGCGCTCGCCGTTGCGGTGCTCGACGCGCGCGGCTTCGGTTCGGAAGATTTCGCGCGCTCGCACCCGGGCGGCGCGCTCGGCCGGCGCCTGCTCACCTACGTGCGCGACGTGATGCGCTCGGGTGACGACGTCCCGTCCGTCGGGCTCGACGCGACGCTGTCGGACGCGCTGTTCCAGATCACCGCGAAGCGCCTCGGCATGACCGCCGTGGTCGACGCCGACGGCAAGGTCGCCGGCATCTTCACCGACGGCGACCTGCGCCGCGTGCTCGCGCGCGACGGCGACTTCCGCACGTTGTCGATCACCGACGTGATGACGCGCGACCCGCGCACGATCGCACCGGATCACCTGGCGGTCGAGGCCGTGGAACTGATGGAGCGCCACCGGATCAACCAGATGCTGGTGGTCGATGCCGACGGCGTGCTGATCGGCGCGCTGAACATGCACGACCTGTTTTCGAAGAAGGTGATCTGATGAGCGCAGCGCTGACTGCGGCCGAACGCGCGAGCCGCGTGAAGCTGATGATTTTTGACGTCGACGGCGTGCTGACCGACGGCGGCCTGCTGTTTACGGCGGCCGGCGACACGATGAAGTCGTTCAATTCCCTCGACGGCCACGGCGTGAAGCTGCTCGGCGAAGCCGGCATCGCAACCGCGATCATCACGGGCCGCCGCTCGGAAATCGTCGCGGCACGCGCGAAGGAAATGAAGATCGCGCACCTGTTCCAGGGCGTCGAGAACAAGCTTGCCGTGTTCGCCGATCTCATCGCATCGCTCGGCCTCGCCGCCGACCAATGCGGCTACATGGGCGACGACTGGCCCGACCTGCCCGTGATGCTGCGCTGCGGCTTCGCGACTGCCCCCGCGAATGCGCACCCTGAGGTGATCGCCCGCGCGCACTGGGTGGCCGAGGCCCGCGGCGGCCACGGCGCCGTACGCGAAGTCTGCGACGCGATCCTGCGCGCGCAGCGCCGCTACGACGCGCTGCTCGCGGCCGCCTGCGGAGCCTGACGGATGAACACGCATTTCCGCTGGACCCAGCTGCTGCCGCTCGTCGCGGTCGCCGCACTCGCGGGCATCACCTGGTGGCTGCTGCAGGCCACGCTGCCGCCGCCCGGCGAGGGCACCGCGCAGCCGAAGCGCCATACGCCCGACTATTTCGCGGACAACTTCTCGGTCACCGAGCTCGACCAGTCCGGCACGACCCAGTACCGGCTGACGGCCGCGAAGCTGATCCACTACGAAGACACCGAAAACAGCGACCTGACCGATCCGGCCATGCGCGCGTTCCAGCCCGGCAAGCCGGTCGTGACGACCACCGCGAAGCGCGGCATCGTCAACGGCGACGTGTCGATCGTCGACTTGTACGACGACGCGCGCATCCTGCGCGCGGCCGGCGGCGGCGATCCGCAGATGCAGGCCGATTCCCAGCATTTCCGGATCTTCGTCAATGACGATGTGATCCAGACCGAAAAGCCGGTTAAACTTCAGCGCGGCCTGTCGCTCGTCAACGCGACCGACGGCATGAAGTACAACAACGTCACCCGGGTCATCGAGCTTTACGGCAACGTGCGCGGCACGATCGCCGCGGCGGACACGTCCGGCGGCTCGAAAGGTCAACCCAAGTGACGCATCCCTCACGTGACTGCATGAACGAACCGTTCCCTCGACAGAATTCCGGCGGCGCTGCGCGCGCCGTCCGCGCCGCGCTTGCCGCGGCGCTCGTGGCGCTCCCGCTGGCCGGGCTGGCGCCGCTCGCCCATGCCGAGAAGGCCGACCAGAACAAGCCGATCAACGTCGAGGCCGACAACCTGACCTATGACGACCTGAAGCAGGTCACGGTCGCGACCGGCAACGTCGTGATCACGAAGGGCACGATCATCATCAAGGGCGATCGCGTCGAAGTGCGCCAGGACCCGGAGGGCTATCAGTACGCCACCTCGTTCGGCAGCGGCAAGAAGCACGCGACGTTCCGCCAGAAGCGCGAAGGCCTCGACGAGTACATCGACGGCGACGCCGAGCGCATCGACTACGACGGCAAGCAGGACCTGACCACGCTGACCACCGCCGCGACCGTGCGCCGCCTGCAGGGCACGTCGACCGTCGCCGATACCGTGCACGGCAGCGTGATCACGTACGACGGCCAGCGCGACTTCTACACCGCGAAGGGCGGCAAGGACGTCGCCGCACCGGGCAACCCGAACGGCCGCGTGCGCGCGATGCTGTCGCCGAAGAACGGCGGCCCCGCGCCGCTGAACGGCGCGCCGGCGAAGCTGTCACCGTCGACCACGATCCAGGGGGCGCCGGGCCAATGAACGCACTACCGAACCGCCAGCCGGCCGGCACCACGAGTTCGCTCGTCGTCCGCAACCTGAAGAAGCGCTACGGCTCGCGCACGGTCGTCAAGGACGTGTCGCTCGACGTGAAGAGCGGCGAAGTCGTCGGCCTGCTCGGCCCGAACGGTGCCGGCAAGACCACGTCGTTCTACATGATCGTCGGCCTCGTGCCGCTCGACGCGGGCGAGATCTCGCTGAACGGCAGCTCGATCAGCCTGCTGCCGATCCACAAGCGCGCATCGCTCGGCCTGTCGTACCTGCCGCAGGAAGCGTCGGTGTTCCGCAAGCTGACCGTCGAAGAAAACATCCGCGCGGTGCTCGAGTTGCAGCACGGCGAAGACGGCAAGCGGCTGTCGAAGGACGCAATCGCGTCACGCACGGAAGCGCTGCTCGACGAGCTGCAGATCGGCCACCTGCGCGAGAACCCCGCGCTGTCGCTGTCGGGCGGCGAGCGGCGCCGGGTCGAAATCGCGCGCGCGCTCGCGACCAACCCGAACTTCATCCTGCTCGACGAACCGTTCGCCGGCGTCGACCCGATCGCGGTGCTCGAGATCCAGAAGATCGTCAAGTTCCTGAAGCAGCGCAACATCGGCGTGCTGATTACCGATCACAACGTCCGCGAAACGCTCGGCATCTGCGACCACGCATACATCATCAGCGACGGTTCGGTGCTCGCCGCCGGTGCGCCGAGCGAAATCATCGAAAACGAAAGCGTGCGCCGCGTGTACCTCGGCGAACACTTCCGGATGTAACTCCCCTTCGTGGCTGGCTGCACCCCGCCCGGCATCGCCGCGCGGGGCCGCGTCCTGCTTTGCAACCACGCCCGCGGCCGTGCCCGCGGCCGGGCGGCGCGCCGCGCGTAATCGCGGATGGCTCAACGCGCCTGGGTCGTGGCAAACTGCCGGTATGACTCCCTCCTTGCCATGAAAGCCAGCCTTCAACTCCGCCTGTCGCAACATCTGGCGCTGACGCCCCAGCTACAGCAGTCGATCCGGCTCCTGCAGTTGTCGACGCTCGAATTGCAGCAGGAAGTCGCGATGGCCGTCGCGCAGAACCCGCTGCTCGAGAACGACGACGAATGGATAGCGAGCCCGCTGCGTGTCGCAGCGGACGGATCGTTGATCGCGCAGACGCCTCCCGCCCAGAACACCGAGCCCACTGCGACAAACAGCAGCAGTTCGTCGAGCGAGCGCGCCGAGCGCGACGAACCGGCCGGCGCGGACGAATACGACGGTTACGCGTCCGGCGACGGCAACGACGGCCCGCAGTGGAATCTCGACGAATTCGGCCGCGCGAGCGGCGCATCCGACGACGACGACCTCCCGCCGCTGCAGGTGCAGGAAGCGGCGACGTCGCTGCGCGACCACCTGTCCGCGCAGTTGCGCGTCACGCAGGCCAGCCCGCGCGATCGCGCGCTCGTGATGTTCCTGATCGAATCGCTCGACGACGACGGCTACCTGACCGCCACGCTCGACGAAGTGCTCGCCGACCTGCCGCCCGAGCTGGAAATCGACTGCGACGAACTGAATGCGGCGCTCGCGCTGCTGCACAGCTTCGACCCGGCCGGGGTCGGCGCCCGCTCGGCATCCGAATGCCTGAAGCTGCAGTTGCTGCGCCTCGATCCGTCCCCGACACGCACGCTCGCACTCGAGATCGTGTCGCAGCATCTCGAACTGCTCGCCGCCCGCGACTTCACGCGGCTGCGCAAGCACCTGAAGGCGAGCGACGACGCGCTGCGCGACGCGCACACGCTGATCCGCTCGCTGGAGCCGTTCCCCGGCGCCGCATACGGCAAAGCCGAGGCCGACTACGTCGTGCCCGACATCATCGTGAAGAAGGCCGGCCAGGGATGGCTCGCGGAGCTCAATCCGGAGGTCGTGCCGCGCCTGCGGATCAACAACCTCTACGCGAACATCCTGCGCAACAGCCGCGGCGATCCGTCGGCCGGCTCGCTCAAGCAGCAGCTCCAGGAAGCACGCTGGCTGATCAAGAACATCCAGCAGCGATTCGACACGATCCTGCGTGTCGCGCAGGCGATTGTCGAGCGTCAAAAGAACTTCTTTGCGCACGGTGAAATTGCCATGCGCCCCTTGGTTTTGCGGGAAATAGCTGATACGCTGGGCCTACACGAGTCGACTGTCAGCCGTGTGACAACCGGGAAGTACATGCTGACCCCGTTCGGGACGCTTGAATTTAAGTACTTCTTCGGATCTCACGTCTCGACCGACACCGGTGGCGCCGCGTCGTCGACCGCCATCCGAGCCCTCATCAAGCAACTGATAGGAGCTGAAGACCCAAAATCGCCACTTTCGGACAGCCGCATTGCCGAGCTGCTGGCAGAACAGGGGTTCGTGGTCGCGCGCCGCACGGTTGCGAAGTATCGCGAAGCCCTCAAGATCCCGGCAGTGAATCTGCGCAAGTCTCTTTAAGCCTGCTGCCTGCCCGGCGGCAGGCGTGTTCCGGCCACCGCGCACACGGGGAACAGGCCGGGCGACCTGTCCGCGATACGCCGCCTCGTGCGGCACGGGCAAGTCGACCGGAGCGCCGCCTCGATGCGGCCGGGTGGTCACTCGCTTGGAGAAGCACTATGAACCTGAAGATCAGTGGACATCATCTCGAAGTCACGCCTGCAATTCGCGAATACGTGATCACCAAGCTGGACCGGGTGCTACGGCATAGCGATCAGGTGATCGATGGCACTGTGATCCTCTCGGTCGACAATCACAAGGAAAAGGACAAGCAGCAGCGCGCGGAAATCAATCTGCACCTGAAGGGCAAGGACATCTTCGTCGAAAGCGCGAACGGTAACCTGTATGCGGCGATCGACCTGCTGATCGACAAGCTGGACCGTCAGGTCGTCAAGCACATGGAGCGCCTGCAAACGCACGCGCACGACCCGATCAAGCTTCAACCGTCGATCGACCAGATCGAACTGCCGCCGCAGTAACCTTCACCGCAACACACACGTCGCCCGGCTCGCCGGGCGTTTTTTTTGCGACTCCTCGCGGTGGTGCAACCGGTCCGTCCACGCTGCGCCACGCACGCAGCTGTGCTCTATAATGTTCCGGTTATCGCCGGGGGGCGCTGGATGCGGTAGCTGCCTTGCAGATTGCCGATGCAGAACGCCTTGATATCGCCGAACATGGATGATCAGTCTGCCGCCGCAAGGAGACCCCAGGCCGCCCAATCGCCTGCCAACATGAATCGCCTAGCCAAAATCCTGCCCATAGAGAACGTCGTCATCGACCTCTCAGTCACCAGCAAGAAACGCGTGTTCGAACAAGCCGGGCTGATGTTCGAGAATCAGAACGGCATCGCCCGCAGCACCGTCACGGACAACCTGTTCGCGCGCGAGCGCCTCGGCTCGACCGGGCTCGGCGAAGGCGTCGCGATTCCGCACGGACGCATCAAGGGTCTCAAGCACCCGCTCGCCGCGTTCGTCCGGCTCGCCGATGCGATCCCGTTCGAAGCCCCCGACGGCCAGCCGGTCGGCCTCCTGATCTTCCTGCTCGTGCCCGAGCAAGCCACCCAGCAACACCTCGAGATCCTGTCGGAAATCGCGCAACTGCTGTCCGATCGCGACGCGCGCGAGCGTCTGCACAACGAAACGGACATCGCCGAGTTGCATCGCCTGCTCACTCAGTGGCAACCTTGAGTTGATCCGGGCGGATTATTTTCCCGTACGAGGCGGCGCACGCCGCCGTCCAGGGCCGCCCGGCGCCGGCCCGGCATGGCGACGTCCGTCGCCGCGCGCATGCACCGGCCCATTGGAGTGACGGAGCAGTCATGGATACGTCCAGCATCAACGCCCAGAGCATCTTCGACGACAACGCGGCCACGCTGAAACTGAGCTGGCTGACGGGGCATGAAGGCTGGGAACGCGGCTTTTCGGCCGACACCGTCGGCAATGCAACCTCGAGCGCCGACCTCGTCGGCCACCTGAACCTGATCCACCCGAACCGGATCCAGGTGCTCGGCGAAGCCGAAATCGACTACTACCAGCGGCAGACCGACGAAGACCGCTCGCGCCACATGGCCGAGCTGATCGCTCTCGAACCGCCGTTCCTCGTCGTCGCGGGCGGCGCCGCCGCCCCGCCCGAACTCGTGCTGCGCTGTACGCGCTCGTCGACCCCGCTGTTCACGACGCCGATGTCGGCCGCCGCGGTGATCGACAGCCTGCGGCTCTACATGTCGCGGATCCTCGCGCCGCGCGCGACGCTGCACGGCGTGTTCATCGACATCCTCGGGATGGGCGTGCTGCTGACCGGCGATTCGGGCCTCGGCAAGAGCGAACTCGGCCTCGAGCTGATCAGCCGCGGCCACGGCCTCGTCGCCGACGACGCGGTCGATTTCGTCCGACTTGGCCCCGATTTCGTCGAAGGGCGCTGCCCGCCGCTGCTGCAGAACCTGCTCGAAGTGCGCGGCCTCGGCCTGCTCGACATCAAGACGATCTTCGGTGAAACCGCCGTGCGGCGGAAAATGAAGCTGAAGCTGATCGTCCAGCTCGTGCGGCGCCCCGACGGCGAATTCCAGCGCCTGCCGCTCGAAAGCCAGACCGTCGACGTGCTCGGCTTGCCGATCAGCAAGGTCACGATCCAGGTTGCAGCCGGCCGCAACCTCGCGGTGCTCGTCGAGGCGGCCGTCCGGAACACGATCCTGCAGTTGCGCGGAATCGACACGTTGCGCGATTTCATGGATCGGCAACGACTCGCGATGCAAGATCCCGACAGTCAATTCCCCGGCAAACTGGTGTAACCCGCACGCGCCGGCCACGCAACGCCGACGCGTCGAGCCGGTGCTATGATGAAACGTCAGGATTCTCTGCTTCCCATGCGCATCGTCCTCATCACCGGCATCTCCGGCTCAGGCAAGTCCGTCGCGCTGAACGCGCTCGAAGACGCAGGCTATTACTGCGTCGACAACCTGCCGCCGCACGTGCTCCCCGAACTTGCCCGCTACCTCGCGGAGGATGGCCAGCACCGACTCGCGGTCGCGATCGACGCGCGCTCGAGCGCATCGCTCGACGAAATGCCCGGCCTGATTCGCGAGCTGTCGCGCGAGCACGACGTGCGCGTGCTGTTCCTCAACGCGAGCACCCAGTCGCTGATCCAGCGCTTCTCCGAAACGCGCCGCCGTCATCCGCTGTCCGGCTCGCTGTCGCACGATGCGGACGTCGGCCTGCTGTCGTCGCTCGAGGAAGCGATCGAGCGCGAACGCCACCTCGTCGCGCCGCTCGCCGAATTCGGCCACCAGATCGACACGAGCACGCTGCGCGCGAACGCGCTGCGTACGTGGGTCAAGCGCTTCATCGAGCAGAAGAACAACGACCTGATGGTGATGTTCGAATCGTTCGGTTTCAAGCGCGGCGTGCCGCTCGACGCCGACCTGATGTTCGACGTGCGCGCGCTGCCGAACCCGTACTACGACCACGAGTTGCGCCCGCTCACCGGGCTCGACCAACCGGTCATCGCCTTTCTCGACGCACTGCCGATCGTCCACCAGATGATCGACGACATCCATGCGTTCCTGATGAAATGGCTGCCGCACTTCCGCGATGACAACCGCAGCTACCTGACCGTCGCCATCGGCTGCACGGGCGGGCAGCATCGTTCGGTGTTCATCGCGGAAACGCTTGCCGCGCGCCTTGCGCGCGAGGCGAACGTGATCGTGCGGCATCGTGACGCGCCAGTGGATGTCGACGCGTCGTCGCGGCTCGTCTCCGAGGTCGACCGACCCTAGCGACGCACGCCCCAACGCCCGCGCGCCATGTCCTCCCTATCGACCACCCTGATCGACCTGCCGCTGTTTCCGCTGCACACGGTGCTGTTTCCGGGGGGGCTGCTCCCGCTCAAGGTGTTCGAGGCGCGCTATCTCGACATGTCCCGCGCGTGCCTGCGCGACAACGCGCCGTTCGGCGTGTGCCTGCTGAAGAGCGGGCCCGAAGTCGCACAGGACGGCGCCGTGTCGGTGCCCGAGACCATCGGCTGCATGGCGCGCATCACCGAGTGCGATACCGGCGAATTCGGCATGCTTTATCTGCAGGCCGTCGGCACGCAGCGTTTCGAGCTGCTGTCGTATCGCGTCGAAGGCAACGGGCTGCTGGTCGGCATCGCTGAACCGCTGCCCGACGACATCCCGCTCGAAGGCGAGCAGGCGCTCGCTCAATTCGGCTCGTGCGCCGAGGTGCTCGAGCGCATCATCAACGCGCTGAAGAAGTCCGATCCGGAGAAAATGCCGTTCGGCGAACCGTTCCGCCTCGACGATCCGAGCTGGGTGTCGAACCGCCTCGCGGAACTGCTGCCGCTCGACCTGCGCGCGCGGCAGAAGCTGATGGAGTTTCCGGACGTCGGCGCGCGCATCGATGCCGTGCACCACGTACTCGACCGGCACGGCTGGCTGTAACTACCGCGGCCGATTCCGTCGCGCGTCGCACCGCCGGAAAACCTTTCCCGCAAGCGGTATCCCGGCGCGTTCCCGAACGCGGCCCGCGCCGCGCCCTTCCCGTCCGTTACAACAGCGGCCCGCTCAGCGCATCGAGCAGCTTGCGCACGGGCGCCGGCACGCCGTACGCGTCGAGCCGGCTCAGCGGGACCCACGCGGTATCCGCATCCCGCGCCCCCGAAGGCAAGCCGCCACCGTCGGCCATGTCGCTCAGCCGAGGCTCGATCTCGAGCCGGAAATGCGTAAACGTGTGCGTGAGCGGCGCGAGCGGCACCGTGCCGCCGCCGCCGAAGCCGCGCGCGAGTTCCGCGAGCGCGGCGTCGCCGTCCGCTTGCGGCAGGCTCCACAGCCCGCCCCAGATGCCGGTCGGCGGCCGGCGCTCGAGCAGCACGGCATCACCGTCGCGCAGCACGAGCATCCAGGTCTTGCGTGTCGGCACCGCCTTCTTCGGCCTCGCGGCCGGCAGCTCGCGCTGGCGGCCCGTCGATTGCGCAACGCAATCGCCCGCGAACGGGCAACGCGCGCAATCGGGCTTGCCGCGCACGCACAGCGTCGCGCCGAGATCCATCAGCCCCTGCGTGTACGCGCTCACGTCGGCCGCATTCGCGGCGTCGGGCAACAGCGATTCGGCGAGCGCCCACATGTCGTTCTCGACACGCTTCTCGCCCGGAAAGCCCTCGACGCCGAAAACCCGCGCAAGCACGCGCTTCACGTTGCCGTCGAGGATCGTCGCGCGCGCGCCGTACGCGAACGACGCGATCGCCGCGGCCGTCGAACGGCCGATGCCCGGCAGTTCGGCCAACGCGTCGGGCGTCGACGGAAACGCGCCGCCGTGCTCGGCGACGACGACCTGCGCGCAGCGGTGCAGATTGCGCGCGCGCGAGTAGTAACCGAGCCCCGCCCACAGCGCCATCACGTCGTCGGTCGGCGCGGCCGCGAGCGCGGCGACGTCCGGGTAGCGTTCGAGAAAGCGCGTGTAATACGGGATGACGGTCGATACCTGCGTCTGCTGCAGCATGATTTCCGACAGCCAGATCCGGTACGGATCGCGCGTGTTCTGCCACGGCAGGTCGTGGCGGCCATGCTCGCGCTGCCATGCGACCAGGCGCGTGGCGAACGTGCGATGCAGCGGTGTGACGGGGAACGGAGCGGGGGCGATGCGGGGCGGCTTCAAGTTGTCTGATCGGGGAATAAGGTTTCAACGCTGAGGTTTCAACGCTGGCAGGTCGGGCAAAAATAAGTCGACCGTTGGCCCTGCACGATCTGGCGAATCGGTGTGCCGCATACGCGGCAGGGTTGGCCGGCACGGTCGTAGACAAAGCAGTCGAGCTGGAAATAGCCGCTTTCGCCGTTGCTGCCGACAAAATCGCGCAACGTGCTGCCGCCACGCTCGATCGCGTCGGCGAGCGTGGCGCGCACCGCGTCGGCCAGCCGCTCGTAGCGCGGCAGCGAGACCTTGCCGGCGGCCGTCGTCGGCCGGATGCCCGCACGAAACAGGCTCTCCGACGCATAGATGTTGCCGACGCCGACGACCAGGTCGCCCGCGAGCAGCGCCTGCTTGACCGAAACGGTGCGGCCGCGCGTGCGCGCGTGCAGCAGCGCGCCGGTAAACGCCGGCGAGAACGGCTCGACGCCGAGGCTCGCGAGGAGCGGATGTGCATGCACGTCGCCTGCTTCGCGCGGGTGCCACAGCACCGCGCCGAAGCGGCGCGGATCGCGGAACCGCAGCACGAATTCGTCGAAGATCCAGTCGATGTGGTCATGCTTGGCGGCGACCGGCACGCCGTCGGCGGGCAGCACGCGCAGCGTGCCCGTCATGCCGAGATGGACGATGAACCAGCCTGCGTCGACCTCGAACAGCAGGTACTTGCCGCGACGCTCGACGGCGAGCACCTCGCGCGCGCGCAACTGCTCGGCGAGCCCTGCCGGCACGGGCCAGCGCAACATCTCGGTACGGACGTCGACTCGCTCGACGCGGCGGCCTGCGACAAAGGGCTCGATGCCCCGGCGCGTGACTTCGACTTCTGGCAACTCTGGCATGTTTTACGGGTCTGAGGCTGGATTCACGATCGTGCGTGTATTGTAGCGAGCGCGTTACAATCGGTTGAAACATCGAACGGATTTCCATGACCCTGCCCTCGAAGCTGCTTCTGAAGCGCCCCGCCGCCGTGCGCGGCGCGCGTGCCTTCCCGGTCCGCCGTGCGCTCGGCGCCGCGCTGTTCGCCGCCTGGACCCTCACCGCCTTCCCGGCTCACGCGCAGGATCCGGCATCGGACGACGCGGAACCGCAGGGTGCGTTCGAGCACGTGATGCCGGACGAGCAGAAGAATCTCCCCGGCGTTCCGCTGACGAGCCAGATCGTCTACCAGGTGCTCGCCGCCGAGGTCGCGCTCCAGCGCAACCAGCCCGCGCCGGCCTACCAGACCTACCTCGCGCTTGCCCGCGACACGCGCGATCCGCGCATGGCCCAGCGCGCGACCGAGATCGCGCTCGGTGCGCAGAGCCCGGCCGACGCGCTGTCCGCCGCGAACCTGTGGCGCCAGTACGCACCGGAATCGAACCGGGCGTCGCAAGTCGACGCCGCGCTGCTGGTGCTCGCCGGCAAGCCGGCCGACGCGCAGCCGATGCTCGCGCGCGAGCTGGCCCGGGCGACCGGCGAGACGCGCG